>CAMTXY010000001.1:0-1729 GCA_947085795.1 uncultured Actinomycetes bacterium
GGCCGTGCTCCGTCCAAGGTGCTCGACGCCGGCTTCCATGTCGAGGATCACGGTGTCGTCACGCTCTCTCAGCACGTGGCTCAGGAATGCCTTGAGGAAGGTACTCTCCGCGCACATGCACCCCGATCCGCCGCGCTCCACCGTACCCATCCGGAGAAGCGTCACGCCGTTGACGTCGAGCCCGCAACGATCCACCACATCCGAGACGTCCGGGTTGAGGCGGAACATGCCCCTTGCGCCTGCGCGAGCACCCGTGCGCTCCTCGATGAGGTCATTCATCTCCGAGAGAGGAGTACACGCCGCGGCCTGTTCTGGCGTGGCGCCGAGAGCGATGGCGAGATTGGCGTCCGGATCGGCATCGATCGCGATGACCCGGCGCCCTTGCGCCGCATAGAGGCTGGCCAGGGCGGCCGACAGCGTCGTCTTGCCGACCCCTCCCTTGCCAGAGACAGCTATCTTCACGCCGGCGCCTCCACCCGTCCGATCGCGTCCAGCACGCGCGGCACGAGGTGCTCCGCACCCACGGCCATGATGTGCACCCCGTCGCATGCGTCGCGGACTTCCGCGATGAAGCGCGCCGCGATGTCGATTCCCTTCTGCACCGGATCAGCGGCGGCGGCGAGCTCCGCGATGATGGGGTCCGGAACGGTGATACCCGGGACGTTCTTGTTCATGAAGCGCGCCATGCCCGCGGAGCGAAGCACCACGATCCCGGCGAGCACCTTGACTCCCATAGGACGTGCCACTTCCATGAAGCTGAGCAACGTCTCATGATCGTAGAGGCCCTGGGTCTGGAAGTACTTCGCGCCGGCGCGCACCTTCTTCTCGAACTTCACGAGTTGGGGCTCGAGCGGGCGCGCGTCGGGAGTGACCACCGCGCCAGGATAGAACTCTGGGACTCCGTGCAACTCGTTGCCGGCCATATCGACGCCGGCATTGAGCGCGGCGATGACCTGAAGGAGCTGTACCGACTCCAGGTCGAACACGGCGGCCGCCTTCGGGTGGTCTCCGGTCACGACATGATCGCCGGTGAGAGCGAGCACGTTCGAGATGCCGAATGACGCCGCACCCAGTAGATCGGACTGGATGGCCAGACGATTGCGGTCCCGGCACGTCACCTGAAGCACCGGCTCGTGCCCTGCCTGCTTGAGGTGCACGCATGCCGCGAGCGTGCACAGGCGCATTACAGCGGCCTGGTTATCGGTGACGTTGAGCGCATCGACGCGTCCTTGCAGCGTTTCGGCGACGTGAAGCATCTCGGAGACGTCGGCACCCTTCGGGGGACCGACCTCGGAGGTGACGGCGAATCGACCGCTTTCAAGCGCTTCTCGCAAGCTCACGGCTGCTTCCTTTCGCCGTGCGCATGCCATTCGGGCAGCGAAGTCCGCACCGAGTGGTCTCTCGGCTCGGCGATCTGGCGTGACTCCTCACCTCGGCCGAACTTCTCGAGACGCTCGTAGATCAGCACCCAGGCGCAGTCGCGATCGCCGAGTTCGCAGCGTCCTTCGGCAACGCCTCCGCACGGACCGTTGAGGATCCCCTTGGCGCACCGGGTTATCGGACAGATCCCCGCCGTCCCTCCGAGGACGCACATGCCGCACGCCGAACATTCCGCTTCCCAGCTCGCCAGGCCCTGGGCGGCGCCGATGAACAGTGTATCCAGGGCGGGATAGACCGATACTTCCACCGCCGAGGCGAGCAGCGCCACTCCCGCGCCGCATCCCAGCGA
>CAMTXY010000002.1:0-14174 GCA_947085795.1 uncultured Actinomycetes bacterium
ATCTCGCGCCGGGAACGACCGCGCATGACTTCGAAGGGGATTCGCGGTTCATGGCTTTGCAGGAGGAAGCTCGACGCGGTATCACCGACGGCGACATCGTGGCCACGCTGGTCGCGCTCGTAGCTGCGGATCCGACCGGCGCGAGCTTCGGCTCGATGATGGCGTTGCTCGAAGACAGCCTTGAGCTGACGGTCGCGCGCGGTGACTACGAGGTCGCCGCCGAGGTCGCCGAGACCCTCGCCGCCCTGCTGTCCAGCCCCGATTTTCCCGCGGACCGCTCGGCTCGGACGGCGGCGGCGCTCGCGAGACTCGCGGGCGTGCGGGAGATCGCAGCGATCACCTCGGCTATGCGGTTGTACGAGTCCGAAAGCGGCGAGCACATCGCATGCTCGCGACTCCTGAAGGCGCTTGGCGATGCCGCGGTCGAGCCGCTGCTCGAGACGTTGGCCGACGAGCCCGACATGACCGCGCGCAAGGCGCTCGTCGACCTGGTCTCGAGCATGGCTGGTGACCATATCGACCGACTCGGACTCCATATGAGCGATGCGCGCTGGTACTTCGTTCGCAACGTCGTCGCCATCCTCGGGAGGACCAGGCATCCGCAGGCGCTTACATGCTTGGAGCGGACGCTTCGGCACGCCGACGCCCGGGTCCGCCGCGAGACGATTCGCGCGATCTCCGGGATCAAGGATCGGCTCGCCGGCGAGATGCTCATAGCGGCCCTCGACGATCTCGACGGTCCCAACGTCCAGCTCGCGGCGCGCTACTTGGGGGCTGCTCAGGAACGGGGTGCGCTCGCGGCGCTTGCGCAGGTCGCGGCGGGTGAAGGACGTGGCAACCGAGAGACGGGCTCCCGTGTGGAGGCGATCGAGGCGCTTGGGAAGCTCGGTGCAGTCGAGGCCCTGCCGTTGCTCGAATCGCTGGCGGGCCGGCGCCGTCTCATCGGTGGTGCGCGCACCCGGGAACTCAGGCTGGCGGCGGAACAGGCGATCGACGCCATCGCGGCGCGAAAGAGCGACACGCGAGGGGGTGCGCGGTGAGCGACGAGTCGCATCGTGTCGATCCGGGACTCAGCGAACCGGATTCGCAATCTGCGGGCCTGTTGTCGACTGCCGACGCGACGGTCTACTCGATCAAGCAGGTGCAGCGCGTAAGGGAGCTGCTCACGCGCATTTACGCCGTGAGACGCACGATCCGCTTCTATCCCATCGACCATCCGGCGAGCGTCGAGGCGATCGCCGCGCTCAAGGACGTCGTGGGCCGGTATCACAGCGAAGGCGTCGACATCGAGATCGCGTTCTTCGAGGGCGAGCTCGTATTCGGTCAACAACTGCTCGTCGAGGAGAGCGTGCTGTTCGACCAGCTCATCCGTGACATGACGTCGATCGGCGTAGGTAGTCTCACGATCGCCCGCGGTCTCGACTTTCCGGAGCTCGCGCGCGCCGCGCCGGTTCTGGCGTCGGACTCCAATGAGGTGGCGCGCAACGGCGGCATCGCACGCATGATGGCCGAGGCGAACGTGACCCACGTCAAGGTGGGTTCGGCCAGGATCTTTCAGAGGACCGAGGCGCACGACGTGACTCCCGAGGAGGCACGTGCGTCGTACGACAACGCGACCGATCTGCTACGGGAGATTGATTCGCTCATCAGTCGCAACCGCGTGGTGAGCGCGGGCAAGGTGAAGAACGTCGTGCGCTCGCTAGTCGACAACGTGCTCTCGAACCGGTATGCGATGCTCGAACTGACCGGCCTGAAGAACTACGACGAGTACACGTTCTTCCACAGCGCGAACGTGGCCATCCTTTCGCTCGCCCTCGGCTCGACCGTGACGAACGATTATCGCTTCCTGTCCTCGCTCGGCGCTGGCGCACTGTTGCACGACATCGGCAAGATGACGGTCGACCTCTCGATACTCAACAAGCCCGGACCCCTCACTGCCCAGGAGTGGGCGCTCGTCAAGCAGCATCCGGTGTACGGCGCTCAGCAGGCCACGCTCATGCCCGGCCTCGACAAGTCGTCGGTGGTCATTATCCTCGAGCATCATATGCGCTACGATGGGAGCGGGTATCCGGGGCGCATGTCGCGCAGGCCGCAGCATCTCGCGTCGCGCGTGGTGGCGGTGGCCGATGCGTTCGATGCGATGACGTCGCGTCGCGCCTACAGCGCGGCACGCGTGCAGAACGAGGCGATGGCGTTGCTCGCACAGGGCGCGGGCTCGGCTGTCGACCCCACGCTCACGCGGCTGTTCGTGAGCATGATGGGCGTGTACCCACCGAGATCCATCGTGCGGCTCGAGGACGGCCGCACGGGCATCGTGCTCAGGCCGAGCGAGAGCGACCTGCTCAGACCGATCGTCCGAATCATCGCCGACGCGGACGGCAATATGGTCGAGCCGTTCTTGGCCGATTTGGCGGTCACCGGTGAACCGGGCGTCCGTGTGTGTCTGGATGCCGCAGACATCAATATAAACGTCGACGATTACCTGTAATCACGCCTCATCCGGCGTACGTGGAAGGGACGGACAAACCATGTCAGCCACACCCTCGGCCACACGCGGCCGCCTCGGCATCATCATCGCGGTCGTCGTGTTCTTCGGATTGCCCGTGCTCGTGGGGCTCGCCACGTTACTGACGGAATACTGGTGGTTCATCGATCTGGGGCAGGGGGACGTGTTCGTCACGCGTCTGGTCAGCGCTGTCGCTACTGGCTTAGCGTTCGGCGTCTTCGCTTTCGCCCTGTTGTTCGTCAACGCGCGGATCGCTCGAGCCTTCGCGCCCCGTGCGGTACTTACCTCGGTGGGCGGGTTCTCGCCCCAGCTCGAGGAGACGGTGATCTCCCTCCGGCTCAGGATAGGCCCGGTCGTCGACAGGGTCGTCTTGTGGGGGTCGCTCGCGTTCGGTGTGCTCGTCGGGGTTTCGATGGCGCCCTCGTGGGATCTCGTGCGACTCGCGATGGCAGCGCAGCCCTTCGGCGTCTCCGATCCGCAGTTCGGCCGGGATGTCGGGTTCTACGTGTTCATGCTCCCGGCTCTGCGCCTGGTGGCGGACTGGTTGCCTCCGATCCTCGTCATCACCACGCTGGCTACGGCGTTCGTGCATCTCATCGACGGTGCGATCCAGCCGTTCGCGCGGCTCAAGGGTTTCGCGCCGCACGTCAAAGCGCACCTCTCGGTCCTGCTCGGGCTGATCGTCGCGAGCAAAGCGTTCGATTACTACCTGAGTATCTTCGAGCTCAACTTCTCGCCGCGCGGTCAGGTCGTCGGTGCGTCGTTCACCGACGTCAACGCGCAACTGCCCGCGCTTCGCATCCTCATCGTCGTGTCGCTCGCCGCCGCCGCTGCGCTGCTCGTCAACATCCGCATCCAGGGGTGGAGACTGCCGCTCGCGGCTCTCGGCATGTGGGTGGGCGCTTCGGTGCTTCTCGGTGGGGTGTATCCCGAGATCGTGCAGCGGTTCCGGGTCAGTCCGAACGAACTCGCTGCCGAGGAGCCCTATATCCGTCGCAACATCGAGGCCACCCGGCGGGCGTTCGGTCTCGAGGACGTCGAGACCCGGCAGTTCCCGGCGGACGAGACGCTGACCGCCGAGGACGTGCTCGCCAACACCGACACGCTCGACAACGTGCGGCTGTGGGATCCGGACATCGTCACGCAGTCCTACCGGCAGCTGCAGGTCATCCGTCAGTACTACCACTTCACGGATGTGGACGTCAGCCGCTACGAGATCGACGGGCGCCAGCGTCAGGTGTTGGTCTCGGTGCGCGAACTCGACGTGAACCAGCTCGACCCGCAGGCGCGCACATGGGTGAACCAGCACCTCGTGTACACGCACGGGTACGGGCTCGTGATGAGCCCGTCGAACGAGGCGGACGGACGGGGTTTCCCGCGTTTCTTCATCGCAGACATCCCGCCGGAATCGTCGATCGAGGTCTCGGTCACCCGGCCGGGAATCTACTTCGGTGAGCGAACTGACGGCTACGTCATAGTCAACACGACACTGCCTGAGTTCGACTATCCGGTGGGGCAGACCAATGCGGAGACCTTCTATTCCGGTCCGTCCGGCATCGAGATCGGAGGCCTGGTCAAACGCGCGGTGTTCGCGCTGCGCTTCGGTGCGAGCCAGATTCTGTTCAGTCACTACATCCAGCCGGACAGCCGCGTGTTGTTCGACCGCAACATCCGGACACGGGTCGAGCGCCTCGCCCCGTGGCTTACGATCGACGACGATCCGTACCCGATCGTGGTCGACGGCCGTATCCTGTGGGTGCTCGATGGGTACACGCACACCGATCTGTACCCCTATTCGCAGCGGTATGGGGGCGTGAATTACGTGCGCAACTCGGTGAAGATCACCGTAGACGCCTACGACGGCACCACCACGTTGTACGCCTTCGACCCTGAAGACCCCATCCTCGCCACATGGGGCGAGGTGTTCCCGGGTCTGCTCACAGACGCGTCAGAGATCCCCGATGAGGTGCGTGCCCACTTCAGGTATCCGGAGGATCTGTTCTTGCTTCAGGCTGAGGTCTACAAGCGCTATCACATGATCGACACGCGGGTCTTCTACAACAAAGAGGACCTGTGGGAGTTCCCGGGCGAGGGCAAGGCCGAGGGACCGATGAAGCCCTTCTATGTGCTGAGCCGTCTGCCCGGAGAGGCTACCGAGGACTTCCAGATGATCATGCCGTTCACTCCGCGCGAACGCGACAACATGATCGGGTGGATGGTGGCCAAGTCCGATCCGGCCGACTACGGCAAACGCGTCGTCTACCAGTTCCCCAAGCAGCGCGTGATCTTAGGCCCTGACCAAATCCGTGCTCGCATCAACCAGGACGAGTCGATCTCGCCGCAACTCTCACTGTGGAGCCAGCGCGGCAGTCAGGTTCTTTTCGGCAACATGCTCGTGATCCCGCTCGAGAACTCCATCGTCTATATCCAGCCGCTGTACCTGCAGGCGGAAGAGACCTCGATTCCCGAGTTGACACGCGTGCTCGTCGTCTACGCCGACAAGGTCGAGATGGCGCCGGATCTGGCGTCCGCGCTGCTTGCGGTGTTCGGGAAGGTGGCGCCGACGGCACCCGGTGTTGATGAGGGCGGCGGGGGCGCGGTCGTAGACGCCGCGCACGCACGCGACCTGTTCGATCGCGCGATCGCGGCACAGCGGGACGGAGACTGGTCGGAGTACGGCCGCCTGATCGAGGAGCTCGGCCGGGTGCTGTCCCGTCTCGCCGCCGGATTCTCCACCGAGGCCACCGGGACTCCGTAGGCGCGTGGAGCGTTGACGGAGGATTCCCGCATGGGTGAACCGAAGCTCGACGTGTACTTCGGGGACAACCTGGAGACGCTGCGTTCGCTCGGTGCCGCGACGGTCGATCTCATCTACGTCGACCCGCCGTTCAACACCGGCAGGCGGCAGACGCTAGCACGCATGCGAGTCGAGCGCGACCAGGCGGGCGACAGAACCGGGTTCAAGGGCGTGTCGTACCGAAGCACGGTGCTCGGGATCCGGTCGTACGCCGATGCGTTCGACGACTACCTGGGGTTCATCGGAACGCGCCTCGAAGAGGCCAGGCGCGTCCTGAAACCAGACGGGTCGATCTTCGTGCACCTCGATTGCCGTGAGGTGCACTACGTCAAGGTGCTTATGGACGGTATCTTCGGACGAGAGTCGTTCATGAACGAGATTATCTGGGCGTACGACTATGGAGGTCGATCGAAGTCGCGGTGGCCCGCCAAGCACGACAACATCCTGTGGTATGCGGTCGATCCGGCGCACTACACCTTCAACTACGATGCCGTGGACCGCATCCCCTACATGGCCCCTGGGCTCGTGGGACCAGGGAAGGCCGCGCGCGGCAAGACCCCCACCGACACCTGGTGGCACACGATCGTGCCGACCTCCGGGGCCGAGCGAACGGGCTACCCCACCCAGAAGCCGCTCGGCATCCTCAGGCGAATCGTCGCGGTTCACTCGAATCCGGGAGATACCGTTCTGGACTTCTTCGCTGGCAGCGGCACCACGGGTGAGGCGGCGCTTGAGGTGGGTCGCAACGCGGTGCTCGTCGACGACCGCGCCGAGGCTCTCGAGGTCATCGAGGGGCGGCTCGCGCGGTGGAGCCCGGTGTTTCATGGGTGGGAGTCGCGGGGGCGCGGCTGAAGGGCGGTCAGGGACTCCCTACGCTCATCTTCGCGCGCACGTGCGCTACAATCGAGTGCGTTCGTCCACCTATCTTCCGAGAGGGGTCGCCGAATGCGCATCCTCGTTCTGGGCGGCGGGGGCCGCGAGCACGCGATCGTCGCCAAGCTTGCCGAGTCGCCGCTAGTCACCGGCATCGATGTCGCGCCGGGCAACGGCGGGACGGCCGGGCTTGCCGCCCACGTCGCGCTCGACATCGAGAGCGGCGAAGCGGTGGCGGCATACGCGCGTGAAGCGGACATCGGGCTCGTGGTGATCGGGCCCGAGGCGCCGCTAGTCGCCGGTATCGCCGACGCGGTGCGTGCGGTCGGAGTACCGGTGTTCGGTCCGGGGGCCGCTGGTGCGCGCCTTGAGGGCAGTAAGGCGTTCGCGAAGGACCTCATGGTGCGCTACGACATCCCGACCGGGTTCTCCTCGGCGTTCACGGACCGGGACGAGGCGCTCGGCTATCTCCGAGAAGTCGGTGCGCCGATCGTCGTGAAAGCCGACGGGTTGGCCGCCGGCAAGGGCGTCACGGTCGCGATGGACATCCACACCGCGCGCGAGGCGGTCGAGGAGTGTTTCGCCGGCCGCTTCGGCGAGGCGGGCTCCACCGTCGTGATCGAGGAGTTCCTCGCCGGCCCCGAGTGCTCGCTGTTGGTGTTCACCGATGGCGATACGCTTGTGCCGATGGCGCCGGCGCAGGACCACAAGCGCGCGTTCGACGGCGACGAAGGTCCGAACACGGGCGGCATGGGCGTCTACTCGCCGGTGCCCATCGTGACCGCCGAGGAGCACGCGGAGATGCTTGCGATCATGGAGCGGACCGTCTTTGCGCTGCGCAGCGAGGGCATCGACTACCGAGGCGTGCTCTACGGCGGCTTCATCCTCACTGAAAACGGCCCGCAGGTACTTGAGTTCAACGCCCGGTTCGGCGATCCCGAGACGCAGGTCATACTGGTGCGCCTCGATGGGGACCTTGCCGAGATCATGCTCGCGTGCGCCGAGCGCAGGCTCAATGGGGTGTCGCTGTCGTGGCGCGACGAGTGGGCCGTGAGCGTCGTGCTCGCAAGCGGCGGTTATCCGGGCGAGTACGAGACGGGCAAGCCGATCACCGGAATCGAGTTGGCCGCCGAGTCGCCGGGAGTGACGGTTTACCACGCCGGGACGACGCGGGCCGACGACGGCACCGTGCTCACCGCTGGCGGTCGCGTACTCAACGTCACCGCGGTCGGCCCCGATTTCGCGACTGCGCGTGCGCGGGCGTACGAAGGAATCGCGCGCATCGAGTTCGACGGGATGTCTTACCGGACCGACATCGGCGATCGCGCGTCTCGCGGCCGCGATGCTTGGGAAGTGTAGGGGCGCATGTTCTCCGAACGCCTGCTCTCGGCCGTCATGCAGCGCGCCGGCAACGCTTTTCTCAAACTCGATACCTACGGCCGGCCGCGCCTGCCCGATCCTCATCCGGAGAAGGAGTACCTGCTCTACGCGCACGTGCCGTTCTGCACGCGGCTGTGCCCGTACTGTTCGTTCAATAGGTTCCCGTTCCAGGCCGACCGGGCTCGCGCGTACTTCCTGCGATTGCGCGAGGAGATGCGCATGGTGGCCGACCAGGGTTTCTCGTGCACGTCGATGTATGTGGGCGGCGGTACGCCTACGGTTCTTGTCGACGAGCTGTGCGAGACGATCGATCTGGCCAAGTCGCTGTTTTGCATCCGCGAAATCTCCTCGGAAACGAACCCCGACCACCTGATCCCAGAGGTGGTCGACCAGCTCGTCTCGCGCGTCGACCGCCTCAGCGTCGGTGTGCAGAGCTTCGATGACTCACTGCTTAGGCAGATGGAACGCTACGACAAGTACGGGTCTGGCGAGGAGATCCTCGAGCGCTTGAAATGGGTGGCCGGGAGGTTCCATTCGTTCAACGTCGACATGATCTTCAACTTCCCGAGCCAGACGTGCGAGATGCTGCTGCGCGACGTGGAGATGCTCAAGGCGTCGGACGCGAACCAGACGACATTCTACCCGCTCATGACATCACCGGCGGTGGCCGAGTCCCTCAAGCGCAGCGTCGGTGGCGTGGACTACGACCGCGAGGCGCGTTTCTACCACACGCTCGTCGACGCGCTCGCGCCCGATTTCTCGCCGGCCAGCTCGTGGACGTTCTCGCAAACCGGCGGCGGCATGCTCGATGAGTACATCGTCAATCACGATGAGTATGTGGGCATCGGCAGCGGCGCGTTCTCGTTTCTGGGCGGCGGGTTGTACGTCAACACGTTCTCGCTCGACGAGTACGCCGCTCGCATCGACGCTGGTCTCACGCCCGTCATGCAGACTCGGCGTTTCCCGCGCGGCGATCTCATGCGCTACCGGTTCCTGATGTCGCTCTTCGGCCTGTCTCTCGACAAGTGCCGGTTCGCAGAGGACTTCGGTGTGACGATCGAGCGGGGCCTGCCGATCGAGATGGCGCTCATGCGCGCGAACCGCGCGTTCGAAACCGACGACACGTTGCGCCTCACGCTCTCGCCGAAGGGCCGATACCTGCTCGTGGCGATGATGCGCCAGTTCTTCATCAGCGTGAACAACGTGCGCGACCAGGCCCGCGCTGCGCTTCCTGCCGAGGAGCGCAGGCTGTTGTTCGGAGAAGGTGACGAGGGTCGCGTGTCGTGAGCAGGGCGTGTCTGGCGGCCGAAGAGAGTGCGCCCAGGCTCGGATTCTGACCGCTCGGGTTGAACGGCGCCGCCGTCGAGAAGTCCGGTTTCCGCGGTCAAGCCCGTTCGCTAGTGTGCCGACAATCACATTGGTGGTGTTAATCGACGACGGAAGGTACTCATGCGCGTGGGGGAGGACAAGGGATTTAGTCTCGTTGAGCTAATGAGTGTCGTCCTGATCATCGGGATACTGGTCGCTGTCGCCATTCCCACGATCCAGGCGGCGACCGCTCGGGCATCGCAACGGACGTGCTTCTCCAACCAGCGCATCGTCGAGGGGGCCGTTCAGCAGTGGCGCGCGGACGGGGGGATCTCGAGCGACATCGCGGGTGTCGTCAACAGTACACACCCGCTGGTTCACACTCACATCATCAGCAGCCCGCCGCGGTGTCCTGCCGCACCCGCGCCGACGGTGATCGACAATCGCGTCGGCGCTCGATCGACCCCTACCGCCCATCGCGGGATGCACGATCCGACGCGCCCCGCCTCGCTGGTGCTGGTGACTCCACTCGACGTGCGGGTGACCGAGCTTCCCGCGGCCAGTCGAGCACGTGGCGTTGATTGGGGGCGCGGATGAATCGTTCGGCGTGATGCGCATGGAGGTGCTGTGTGCCCGGTGTGACGGCCATCTAGGACACGTATTCAGCGACGGGCCTCCGCCGATCGGATGCCGCTACTGCATCAACTCAGCGGCTCCGGGATTCGAGCCCATAGTGTGAGTTAGCAGAAACAAATGAACTCTATTAGTAGCGACGTAGTAAGGGGAACCTATGGAGTAGAGACATTGTCCACATTACTTAGGGAGGCGAGCAGCCATGAAGACTCAAGCGAATGCGAGTCGGGCGATGCTCGGGCGATGCTCGTACTGCCACCGCTCGTACTCTTGGTCGCCGCGATGCTTCTCGCCGCGATGACCGCTCAAGCATTTGGATCCACCGCGGTCCCGCTTCACGGGCCGCACGTGGGTGCCAACAGCGAGACTTTCAACAACGAGTCCGACAACGGTGGACTGACCGATCCGGTCGTATGGCACTTCGTGCTCAACCAGCTCGACAAGGGGGCTCCGGCCGGTCAACCGACCGCCACGTTCGCATCAGGCGGAACCAAGGCCGTGACTGGGAATCCTGTCGGTAACGGCGCGGTTCAGCACTTCTATGTCGGCACGAACGGCCATGACGTGCTCCTTGCCGCTTCGGCGGTCGTGAGTTCGAGTGGCGGCAAGCTTCTGCTGAGCCACGTGTCGTACAGCGTGGTGCCCCCGGTAGACGAAGACGAGAAGGCCATTGTGACCTCGGCGAGTGAGGAAGAGGAGTTCCTGCCCTTCACAGGTGGAACCGCAGCCCTGCTCGCTTTCGCGGGCGCACTCGCGAGCGCGGGTGGATACGGACTGCGACAGTGGGCGATCCGCCGCTAGGCGCACGGACCCGACAACAGACAGAAACCGAGGGGCCGGGAGACCGGCCCCTCGACTGTTGGCGCGGTGTTTGCGTACTATGGTTGCGTCAGAGCACGAACCGAACGACCGTGGGAACCCGCGCATGTTCAGATCGGCCACACTTATGGCTGCGGTAGTGGCCATCGTCGTGATCGCCATCGTGGCGGCGCTCGCTCCCTCGTGTCTCATGCCGGAATGCGCGATTTACGGCCTCATGGGCATCAGCCACGGTTGTTCCGACCACGTGATGGTCAAAGTCATCCCGTTCGGCATGCTCGTCACCCTCATGCTCGCGTTCGTGGCGCTGCTCGTGGCGTTCTCCCCCGACCTGTTCGTGCGAATCGTCTCGCGCCCGATTCCGGCGTACGTCCAGTACGCGGAGCCACCGCCGCTCGAACGACTCTCCACACGACTTCGGATCTGATACTCCTCGTCGTCTGCGGAATGACCCCCCACGGGTATTCTGCCGACATGCTCGCCGGTGCGCCCGCTTGGGTCCTGCTGGCTTGTCATCGTGGCGCACGACGCGCCCGGTAGACCGCATCTGCAACGAGGAGATACTGTGGATCTATTCATCCCCATGCTCGCGCTGGGACTCGTAACGAGCCTCCACTGCGTGTCCATGTGCGGACCGATGGTCGTCACCTACGTCGTCAAGGGCACTGATGACGGCTCGGTCGCGAGCAAATTAGCCCCTAACGTGGCCTACCAGCTCGCCAAGATACTGAGCTACATGCTCGTTGGCCTTGGGCTCGGAGCGCTAGGCTCGCTGTTCAATCTCGAGACGGTGCGCCCATACGTCATGGTGCTCGCTGGCGGCTTCATGATCGTGCTTGCGCTCGGCATGACCGGCCGGTTCCCGTGGGCTGCACGTCTTACACCGCGCCCCCCGAAGTTCCTGCTCACCGCGCTCACGCGGGTGCGTCGCAAAGCCTCCGCAGACGCTGCGGAAGGCCAGAGCTCGCTCAGCACACCGGTGTTCTTCGGTCTGCTGACGGGGCTCATGCCATGCGCGCCGCTCATCGCCGCGCAGCTGCAGGCCGCCGCGGCTGGCAGCGCCGTCACCGGAGCACTCGGCATGATGGCGTTCGGCATCGGCACCGCACCGCTCATGCTCGGTTTCGGCACGGCCTCAAGCCTGTTGCCCGCCAAGTTCAAGAAGCGGGCGATGATCGTGCTCGCCGTCGTCGTGCTCGCTTTCGGCTTGACCTATCTCAACCGTGGCGCCATGTTGCTCGGCTCTCCGGTCACAGCACAGACGATCAGGCAGATCGTCTTCGAGGGACCCGTCGAAGGACCTGTCGGCGGGTTCACGGAAGCCGCCGATGGTGTCGTGGAGGTTCCGCTCACGATCGCCAATGTGCGCTTCGAACCCTCATCGCTGGCGATTCCGGCCGACCGCCCGGTCCGGCTGGTCGTCAACCGCCAGGAGGCCCATCCCTGTTCCGATCAGCTCGCGATACCACAGCTCGGGATTCTCGTAGACCTCCAGCCGTTCACGACCACGGTCATCGAACTGCCTTCCGCGAAGGCGGGCAGTTACACGCTCACGTGCGGTATGGGCATGATGGCCGGCCGCATCGTTGCGGGCGGGGCAAGCGCTCAGGCTTCCGGCTCCGGCGTGTCGCCGCTGCTGGTCGGCCTGTTCGGCGTCGGAGCCGTGGCGCTCGGTGCGGCGTTTTACCGCCGTCGTGCAAACGTCGACACGGCGACTGCCGGTCGCGACAAGTCCGGCAAGCGAGCGGCTCCTGCCTCGGCCCCCGCAGGGCTGTTCGGCTTCACTCCGCAGGAGACGATCATCACCGTCGGGGCGCTCGCTGCAGCGATCGTCGCTGGGCTGTTGTTCGGCGCGTCGCCCAACGGGTAAGACCACACACATCATTCCAGGTAAAGGAGATCGACCGATCATGAATACTCAGAACACCACCACTAAGACCGAAGACACGCCGATCATGCGCTACCTCCTCGTAGCCGGTCTCGTGCTGCTCGCGTTCTTCATGTCCTATCGGTACGCCGAGGCCCGCAGCGGTGCTTCACGGGCACCGGCGACCAGCGTGTTCGCCCAGCCGACAGCGTCTGGCACGGGCACCGCCGACAGCCCCGGCTGTTGCTGCGGTGGTTCCGGCACGGGCGAGACGATCGAGGGCGCCGCAGTCGTCGACGCCGATGGCGTGCAACGCATCGCGATCGATGCGAGCGCCGGCTACAACCCGAATGTAATCAGACTCGCGGCCGGTGTGCCGGTCGAAATCACCTTCAGCCAGGGCGGTGGGTGCATGGCTCAGGTCATGTCGCGCGACCTCGGTTTCTTCGAGGATCTTACGACCGGTTCCAAGACCATAACCTTGCCCGCGCTGCAGCCCGGAACGTACGGGTTCTCTTGCGGCATGGAGATGGTCTTCGGCTCCATCGTCGTGGAATAGGGGCTGAGATGGAAACCATTGCTAGAACCGAGATCTATCGCGTGGATCTCTTCGGCGTGAACTGCCGATCCACCGAGGCGCTCGTAGCCATGTCGGTGCGGGAGATCGATGGGGTGCGTGCGGTGTCGGTCGATGCCGACGGCGAACTCGTTGCGGTCGCATCCAGCTTTCGCGACCTGCACCCCGAGATCGTCGCCGCAGTCGTTTCGGCGGGGCTGCTACCCGAGGCCGTGTCGGTCGGGCCGGTGTTCCGGAGGCCGGACTCGCGTCCCCTCACGCTTCAACAGGCCGAGGATCTCGGTGTGGTCGAGCGGCCGAGAAAGCCCGTTCGTGCCGCAGTCGAGACCGTACAGCGGGTCGTCGTCGCCGTCGCCGACGGCTACGACCCCGATACCATCATCGTCATGGCCGGCGTGCCGGTCCGCATCGCCTTCTCCGAGGGCCACGGGTGCCTCGGAGAAGTGGTGTTCGAGAGTCTCGGCGTTCAGGCCGACCTCGAGCATGGAGGAGCCGTCGTCGACCTTCCAGCACTCGAGCCTGGAACCTATCCGTTCTCCTGCGGGATGCGCATGGTTCACGGCCGAGTCATAGCAGAATAGGAGGAACCCCGTGGAAAAGATCACCACGGAACGCGTATACCGTGTCGGTGTGCAGGGCATGCACTGCCGATCCTGCGAGCAACTGCTCGTGAAACACGTACTGGAGATCAACGGTGTCACCGCCGCCTCGGCCGACGCCGAGGCCGGTACGCTGACCGTCGCCGGAGACGAATCCGCGTTCGAGAGCGGGCGCATCGACGCCGCCATCGTCGCCGCCGGGTTAGCGCCCGTCGGCACCATCGAGGCGTCGGCCCCCGCGATGGAGCGTGCGACCGGAGAATGTCCGACGGTCACCGACACGGAGACGGTCCGGACTGCACCTCCGGCCGTCGCACCCGCGTCAGCGAGTCCGACGACCGCCGAGGCGAGCTTCGGCGTGACCGGCATGACGTGTGCCTCCTGCGTGGCCGTTATCGAGAAGGTGCTCGGTGGCAAACCCGGGATCGTACGGGCGAACGTCAACCTCGCATCCGAGAAGGTGACGGTCGTATACGATCCGGCCACCATGGATGAGGCCGCGATCGTGGCTGCGGTCAAGTCGGCAGGCTACACCGCCACGCCTCTCGGCGGAGCTACCGCCGCCGCACCGGTGCAGACGACCGGGGATTCTGGCGGCAGAGCGACCATGCAACTCGGCATCACCGGCATGACCTGCTCGTCGTGCCAGACGGTGATCGAGCGCTCGCTCACCGCGACCGCGGGAGTCTCCAAGGCGGTCGTGAATCTGGCTACCGAGACGGCGACGGTCGACTACGATCCAACCGTGGTGAGCGTGGACGCGCTCATCGGCGCGGTCAAATCGGCCGGCTACAACGCGCTCGTGCTGCCCCAGG
>CAMTXY010000003.1:0-11120 GCA_947085795.1 uncultured Actinomycetes bacterium
GAAGACGGCCCGCTTCTCGACCTCGGTGACGCCGGAGGGGACGCAGACGACCACACGTGGTTTGGGCTGCCACGGGAACCGCTTGACGCGGGTCTTGTTGATGAAGTAGCGTAGCATGGCTTCGGTGACCTCGAAGTCGGCGATGACACCGTCTTTCAGGGGTCGGATAGCGACGATGCTGCCTGGGGTGCGGCCGAGCATCCGCTTCGCTTCCATGCCGACGGCGAGCACGCGCTTCGTGTCCTTCTCCACCGCGACCACCGAGGGTTCGATGAGCACGATGCCGCGACCGCGGACCGAAACGAGCGTGTTGGCCGTTCCGAGGTCGACGGCCATGTCGCCACCCCAGGAATTGAAGAACATATCGACAAGCGACACGGTCGCTTTCCTTTCCCCTCATGCCGCCGACTCGCGCCTGGCGGACCTATACGTGACGCCTCCGAGAGTACCGAGAGCACGTCAAAACGGCTGGACGAACGCCCCCGAACGTCGAGCGTACGGCCAGGCCGCGACAAGTGTAGCACAGGGGGTAGGCGGAAACGGCCAACAGAACGGCAACATCGCGCAGGTAGACGCTGTGCTATACGTCACATGAGCCCCAGCTCCTTCAGGCTGGCGTGCTCGCCGCCATCGCCGATGACGACGTGGTCGAGGACGTCGATACCGAGCACATCGCCGGCTTTCACGAGTCGGCGCGTGAGCTGTATGTCCGCACCAGAGGGGGTCGGGTCCCCGCTTGGGTGGTTGTGCACCACCACGATCGAGGCGGCCGACATCCTGACCGCGTCTTTGAACAGCTCTCGCGGGTGGACGATCGAGACGTTCAGACTGCCGATGGATATTTCCACGGTCTTGAGCAGGTGGTTCTTGGTGCCAAGCGCAAGAGCCCAGAAACGCTCCCTGTCGTTGCCCCTCAACTGTGGCCAGCACAGGTCGACCACGTCCTGCGGAGTCGAGATCACCGGCTTGCGCGACGGTCGCCAGACACCGACGCGGCGGCTCATCTCGAGACACGCCAGCAGACGCGCCGCTTTCGCGGGTCCGACGCCCGGGAGATGGACGAGGTCTTCCGCGCTCACCCGCCACAGCGCCTCAGGCGCTGGATGCGTCTCGAGCACGACCTGCCCGACCCGTTCGCTGTTCTCGCCGAACATGACGGATATCAGACCCGCGTCCGTCACCGATTCGGGACATCCCGAAAGCAACATCGTCTTGGAGGAGTTCGCTCCTCCGACAAGGCGAGGCGCCACGCGCCCACCTCCCGTCTCACGCGACCGATAGCGACAGCGAGGGTATCCGGGAGAGCAGGAGACGCGACGCAAAGCCGATCGCGATGCCCGAGAGAAGGGCCATACCAAGGGAGAGTGGCGTCATAAGAAGCGGGGCCGAGGAGCCCACCACCACACATGCGAGACCCAGTTGAGCGAGCACGTGAGCGGCCGATCCTGCGATCGACCATCCGACGACAGAGAACCGCTCTCCGGCACGACGAATCGCATCCATGGCAAGCAGCGCGGCGACGGCGCCGACAAGCGCGAGAAGGAACGCCGGCCCTGCGAACGTCCCGGTGGCGAGTCCGACAAGCACCACCCGGCCGATCGAGACGACCGCCGCGCGCGCCGGACCCATCGTCACCAACGCGAGCAGGACCGCGATGTTAGCGATGCCGATTCGCGCACCCGGGACGGGAAGCCCGGGAAGCAGCACCGACTCCACGTAGCCGAGACACGTCGCCAGAGCCAAGAGCACCGCCGTCAAAGCGACGGTCGCCGAAGGTCTACCGCGATATCGCATCGAGGTCACCTCCTCGGCCGTCCGCCATCCGGGCGAACACACCGTTGGGAGCGCAGACGATCGGGGCGCCAGCGGCGAGAACGCCGGAGCGTACGCACACGCCATCGGGGCAGGTCGCATCCACGACCCGAATAAGGCCGTCTTCGACCTCGAACCGGACCGGGCCACCCCGTCCTTCAACGGTGATAAGCGCATCGACGTCAAGGTCGATGCGTGTCTCGCCGTACGGACCGGCCAGGATCGCCGTTGACGAGGCAGCGTCTCCCGCCAGAGCGGCCGCGACCGGATATGCGGCCAATGCGAACGCGGCCAACGCAGCCAGCAGCATGGCGTCTGCCCGCGTCACAGCGCCGCCGCCTCCTCATCCGGCATCGGCGCGAATCCCTCGACGTCCGGCCCCGAGCCGTCGACGGCCACCGCGTCGAACACCGACGCGCGACCGGACAGGTCGATGCACTTCTGTGGACAGTCCGACACGCAACGGCCGCAGCCGATGCACTTGTCGTAGTCGACCACAGCGAGCATCTCGACAACATGAATGGCGTCTGCCGGACAAACCTTCTCGCACTTCTTGCACGCGATGCAGCACGAAGAGCAGTACGCTTTACGCTCACGGGGTTTGTCATGCGAACAGCACCGCACCGCCACCGGCGTCTCTGCCGGTCGCATCGACAGCAGACCGGAGCCCCTGCGGGGGCACTCTCTCACGCAGACCTCGCAGCCCGTGCAGGCATCGAGGTCGATGACGGGCAGGCCCCTTTCGTCCATCGTGATGGCATCGAACGGGCATGCACGCACGCAATCCCCGTAGCCGAAACAACCCGTCGGGCAGATCAGGTCGCCGCCGGCGATCCGGGAGACAGCGTCGCACGAGAACACGCCGCTGTACTCGTAGCGGCGTGCCGCAACGGTTCCGCCCCCGCATCCCCTCATGCTTACCGCCGAGGAGACCTCGCACTTCTCGACACCGAGCACCTCGGCCACGGTGTCGGCGACGGCTTGCCCGCCCGCCGTGCACAAAGTGACCGGCGCGCCTTCGAGGACCATAGCCTCGGCCGCCGAGAAGCACGACGGCTTGCCGCACGCCCCACAGTTGGCGCCGGGCAACGCCGCCAAGACACTCTCTATCCGAGGGTCGACTTCCACCGCGAAACGACGCGACGCGACGGCAAGCATGAACGACGCAGCCAACCCGATGACCGCGAGCGCCAGTACCGCCTTGAGCACGAGAAGGGGATCCACGCGCTTCCTTTCCTTTTATAGACCGAACAGACCGCCGAGCCCCACATAGCCGAACGAGAGAAGTCCGGCGGTGATGAACGCTATGGGTGTGCCCTTCATGATGTCGGGCACGGGAGCCACCTCGAGACGCTCCCTCAACGCGGCGAACGAGATGAGGGCGAACCCGAACCCGAGCGCAACGCCGACCGTGTATACGAGCGTTTCGCCGAAACCGAACGCGTAGGCGACGTTCATCTTGAAGAACCCCGGCTTCACCGCCTCGGTAGCTGTGGCCAACACGGCGCAGTTGGTGGTGATGAGCGGCAGGAAGATGCCCAGCGCGCGGTAGAGCGGCGGGCTTGCCTTACGCAGATACAACTCGACGAACTGCACAAGCGAGGCGATCACGAGGATGAAGGCGGGGATGTAGAGGAAGTCCCCTACACCGAGCGGCACGAGCAGCCAGTTCCAGAACACCCACGTCGCCGTGGACGCGAGCGTCATGACGAACAGCACCGCGCCGGCCATGCCTATAGACGTCTCCATGGAATTCGAGACGCCAAAGAACGGGCACAGGCCGACGAACCTCGTGAGCAGGATGTTGTTTACGAGGGCCCCGCCGATGAGCAGCAATGCGAAATGGCTCAGCAACTCCATCACTTCGGCCCTCCTTCCTCAATGGTGCAGCTGTGCATCGGCTGGATCGTCCGGGCGTGCATGCGCCGGTTGATGGCGGTCATACCCGCGACGATGAAGCCGAACACGATGAACGCGCCGGGGAACAGCATCACGATCCCAGGCCCGCGATACCACTCCGGCATCTTGACGAGCGAGAGGCCCATGAACACGATCTCGCCGCTGCCGACGAACTCACGGAACACGGCGAGCACGACGATCACCAGCGCGAATCCCAGCCCCATGCCCAGACCGTCGGCGAGCGCGAGGCGCGGTGGATTGTGATAGGCGAAGGCCTCCGCACGACCGAGGATCAGACAGTTCACGACGATGAGCGGAATCCAGACGCCGAGGAAGTTATAGACGTCGGGCAGGAAGGCGTGCATGGTCAGATCGACGATGGTCACGAAGGACGCGATGATGACGATGAACACGGGTATCCGCACGAGCTCTGGGATCAACGACCGCAGCGTCGATATGAGGATGCTCGAAGCCGTGATCACGAAGATGACCGCCAGGCCCATGAACAGCGAGCCATCGACCTTGCTCGAGACCGCGAGCGTGGCACAGAGGCCGATCATGAGCACGGTGAGAGGGTTGTCCACCGACAATCCGCGCCGGAACACCGACATCCACTCACTCATCGATCGTCACCCCTTTCGTGTCGCCCAGTCCGACCAGGACCTGCTGGTACACGCGCCCGGCGGCGACGACACCGGCGCGCACCGCGTGCGCGGACTTGGTCGCCCCGCTGATCGCGTCGTATCCGCGCGCCGCGACGTCGATCGCGAACGCATCCCATCCCATGAACTGCTGCAGGAACGTAGGCTCGGTCATGATCTTGGTGCCGAGGCCCGGCGTCTCATTGTGCTTGATGATACTGACACCCGAGACTTTCCCATCTCTATCCAAACCCACAACCATCTGCATGGGACCGCCGTATCCACGCGGTGCGCACCGGATCGCGAATCCCGCGAACCCACCGTCGGTGCCGATCGCGCGCCAGATTCCCGCTACGGGGACGCCGCCGGACACGTCGAGCGCGCGCTCGAGAACCGAGGTCTCCATCGCCTCGAACGAGTCCGCCGAGGAAAGTACGGCCCGCAGCGCCCGTTCCTCGGCGACCTTCTCCTGTTCCGCGATCCGGCCACGGGTCGCTTCGTACGTGAACGTCAGCGCGGTCGCCGAGACAAGACAGGTGACGAGAACCGCGAGTACCATGCGAACAGGAGTGGAGGCCACCCTATCCATCGCCTCTCCTCTCCCATCCGAAGACGCGCGGGAGCGTGAGCCGGTCGATGAGCGGCACGAGTCCGTTCATGAACAGGATCGCCCAGGTCGTGGCCTCCGGAGCCGGGCCGAACAGGCGTGCGACGACGTTTATCAGACCACACCCGCACCCGAACACGAACCGGCCGGTGTACGTCATCGGAGAGGTCACGTAGTCGGTCGCCATGAAGAACGCACCGAGGAGAACCCCGCCAGCGAGCACGCTGAAGACCGGGTCGGCCCCGAACGCCCACGATAGGAGCGCGACGGTCCCTATGTAGCCGAGTGGCACCCGCCAGTCGATGATTCCGCTTACTATGAGAACGAATCCGCCGAAGATGAGCAGCGCCCCCGATATCTCGCCGAGCGAGCCTTCGAGGTTTCTAAATAGCAGCGGGACGTACTGGGCCTGAGCGTCAAAACCGTAGGCGCCGGCTGTGACCCGGTCGGCTGCCGCGATGGCGAGGCGCGTGGCGCCCGAGATCGCGTCGAACCCCTCGGGTGCGGCGGCATCGATGCCGCGGAACCAACCGCCGGGCACTTCTTGCTCGGCTAGAACACCCGCCCACGAGATCGCGATGAACGCCCGACCGACGAGCGCCGGATTGAAGAGGTTCCACCCGAGCCCGCCGAAGAGCATCTTGGCCAGGCCGATCGAAACGATGCCGCCGGCCACGGCGACCCACAGCGGCGTACGAGGCGGGAGCGCTAGCGCCAGCAGCAACCCTGTGACCAGCGCACTCCCGTCGGTGATCGTCTGCGTTTTACCGGCGACGCGGTTCCACACCGCTTCGGTGCCCACCGCCGAAACGATGCAGGCGACGAGCAGCCCGACCGCGACCATGCCCATGTTCCACACGGACCAGATCGTGACCGGGAGCAGAGCGGCAACGACCCACAGCATGATCCGACCGCATGTATCACTGGCGGAGATATGGGGGCACGATGCGATGTGCGGCAGCGTGGGAGTGGGGGTGGGGCTGTCGCTCACAGCTTGGCCCCCTTCACGAGCATCGCTTGCTTGGCCCTGCGGATGAGCTGGACCAGCGGCCGGTGCGTCGGACAGACGAAGCTGCAGCAACCACACTCGATACAGTCGAGCACCCGATACCTTCCCGTGCCCTCCCAGTCCGCTCGGTTCGCGTAGATTCCGAGAGCGAAGGGCTGCAGCGACATCGGACATGCACCGACACAGCGGCTGCATCGGATGCACGGTTGGTCCCCCATGACCGCCGGGGCGACCTCCTCGGCAGGTAGAGCGACGATGCCGGACGTGCCCTTCGTGACGGGGATGGAGAGATCCGCTAGTCCGTTGCCGGTCATGGGTCCTCCGGCGATAATCCGGCCGACACCATCTGTCAACCCGCCGACAGCGTCGATGAGCGTCTGCACCGGCGTGCCCAGGAGGGTCAGGAGATTCGCCGGTGCGGCGACCCGACCGGTCACCGTGATAACGCGCTCCATGAGCGGCTTGCGCAGCTCGACCGCATCGGCGATCGCCGCAGCGGTTCCGACGTTGTGGACGAGCGCCCCTGTAGCCGCCGGAAGTTTCCCGTGAGGAACCTCTTGCTTGAGCACGGCGAAGATGAGCTGCTTCTCCGCACCTTGCGGGTACCTCGTGGGCAGCACCCGGATCTCAACGTCACCACCCGCCTTGGCGGATAACGCTTCAATCGCATCGCGCTTGTTGCTCTCGACGCCGATGACCACATGTTTCGCGCCTACCATATCGCGGATGAGCCGCCCGCCTACGACCACACGCGCAGCCGCCTCGAGCATGACGCGGTGGTCGCACGTGAGATAGGGCTCGCACTCACAGCCGTTGAGGATGACCGTGTGGATCGGCATATCATGCGGCGGTTGCAACTTCACGCTCGCCGGAAACGCCGCACCGCCGAGGCCGACGATTCCGGCGGACCGGACCAATTCGCGAGGGTTCTCGGAAGAGCGTACGCGCACGAAAGACGTGAAGTCCTGTGTCTCATCGGGTACGATCTCGATCGCCTCGACCAACCCCCCGGATGCGAGCAGCACTCTGCGCACCGCTGTGACCTCGCCGGATACGGGCGCGTGGACGGGAGCGGAAATCATGGCGTCGATATCACCGACGACCTGACCACGCTCCACCCGGTCTCCGGTAGCCACGAGTGCCGCGCACGGCGCGCCGAGATGCTGACTAAGCGGCAGCACCAGCCGCTCCGGGACAGGAGCGCGGGCTACGGGCACATCTCGTGTGGCCTCTTTGCGATCGGACGGATGCACCCCGCCCCGAAAGCCGCCGACTGGCACGGCTTCTCCCTTCGACACACAGACGTTCACGGTTGATGTCACGCAAGGGTACGGGGGGTGCTCCATCACTCCCCGAAGAAGATACGAATCTCCCGACTGGCCGACTCGGGCGAATCGGAGCCGTGCACCACGTTCGCGTCGAGCTTCAGACCGAAATCACCTCGGACCGTCCCAGGTGCCGCGTCGCGCGGATCGGTCGCGCCCATGAGCTTGCGACAGACTGTCACGGCCTCAGGGCCGGACAGCACCATCTTCACGACCGGTCCGGAAGTGATGTAGTCGATGAGGCCCGGATAGAAGGTCTTGTCCTCGTGCTCCCGGTAGTTCTCCGCCGCCTGTTCCGCAGTCACGTAGCCGAGCTCGAGTCGCTCGATCCTCAGACCGGTGTTCTCGAAGCGCTGGATGATCGGCGCGACGAGCCCACGTGCCACGGCATCGGGCTTGATCATGATGAAGGTCTTCTGATCCACGTACATCCCTTCCGTAGACTCACGTGCGGACGATTCGCACGCGGGCATCGCGCCATATTACGGTACATCCCCTGTCGGACGCCAGTCGTTGGCCACGCCACTGACCTTCCAACCAGCTCCTTCGCGTGACAATGAGATCTCGTAGCTCAGCGGTACGCCGTTCTCGGGCGTCACTGTGACCTTCACGCGCGAGGTGCGGGCGGCTCGCTCGACTCCCTCGACAAGATACTCCTTGATCGGGGGTATCTTAGCCATCTCCTTGTCGACATCCTCGTTCGGCACAGCGACCCAGAAGCCATCGACGGGATCGCCCTGCGCACGTGCGGACAGCATGCTCTCGACCGTCATGGTCTGCGTCGGGAACCCGTAACCGGAGAAGTACAGAGCCGCGAGCGTCCCGAGAACGACGATGACAGCGGCGGCCACTGTCGTGGTCGTCCGCCAAGGACTACGCTCATCCCGTCGCAACTGACGTTCCCGGCGGCGCAGCTCACGGTCCGCGTCCTTCATGTCCTGTTCAGTTCGAGTGAAGAACGCCGACTCGAGCTCTCCTTCGCCGAACAGCACTCCGGTGTCACCTTGTGCCGTCGGGACGCCGCCCGTGACCGTGGGAACCGGCGGATGCGTGGTCCCGACATCGCCGACGAACATCGCGTCCGACAACCCGGGCACGGCGTCGAGCGGCGGCGTCTCACCGGTCTGCCACCCCTCGACAACCTCCCTCGACGGTTCGGCAGTCGATAGAGCGTCCCGGCTGTCCTCGAGGGCGCGAAGCGCATGCCCGGTCAGTTCGTGACCGTGGAGCTGGACCGATTTCTCGAAGGCCCTGACCGCTTCCGCATGCTCACCGAGCGCACAGAACGCGATGCCGAGGTTCGCGAGCGCCTTGCCACGACCCTCGTAGGCGTCGAAGCCGAGCGCCGCCTTGTATGCCTCGACCGCATCGGTAGCCCGTCCGAGAGACATGAAGCACAGGCCCAAGTTGTTGAGCGCCTTGCCGGAGTCGGGGTTGTCCGAGTCAAGCGCCGCCTGGCGGTAGGCGGATGCCGCATCCTCGATCCGGCCCATCTCAAGCAGAGCGCCCGCCATACCCTGAAGCGCACGATAGTGCGAGTCGTAACCTGGGTCTTCAAGCGCCTCGCGGTAGCGCACCACCGCCTCGGCGTAGTCCCCCTGCGCCGCGTAGGCAGCGGCCAGGTTCGCGAGCGCCGGACCTCGCTTGTCGTACAGATCATCTCGTAGAGCGTGACCATAGACGGTCACCGCGTCGGCATAGCGCCGAAGGCGCATGAGCGCGTTGCCCGCCATGTGATAGGCGACACCGTTCCCATCGGTACCCCGGCCCGCAGCCGCGAGGAAGCCCTTCGCAGCCGCGCGGTAGTCACCGGCGTCATACGCCTGTTTCGCTTCCTGGAAGCGGGTCTCGTCCACGGAGATAAACCCTACCCTACTCGTTGGCGTTCTCGATGGCCACCGATTCCATCACATCGCCCACCGTGATGGAGCGCACGACGTCCATGCCCTCGATGACCTGGCCGAACACCGTGTACTTCCCGTCGAGGAACGGCTGCGGGCCAAGGCAGATGTAGAACTGCGAGCCCGCCGAGTCGGGGTGATCCGACCGGGCCATGGCCACCGTGCCGTCGAGATGCTGACGAGAGTTGAACTCAGCGGCAAGACTGTAACCCGGGCCACCTCCGCCGACCCGCGGGTCGTCGGTCTTGGACAACGGGTCCCCGCCCTGGATGACGAATCCGGGATCCACGCGATGGAACTTGGTGCCGTCATAGAACCCCTTCGTGGCCAACTCGATGAAGGCGGCGGTGTGGTTGGGGGCGTCTGTCGGGTAGAACTCGATTCTGATCGAACCCTTGGGCGTCTTGATGACCGCGACTTCGGAACCGTTCGGTTGGTACGTCGGGGTATACAAAGTGCTCTCCTCGGCATCGATGGTTCCCCGCGTCGTCTGCTCCTGGGAACCGGGTTGTGCCGGTACCTGATTCTCCGCCTGGTCGGCCGGAGTCGCACCGCCTGAACACCCCTGGAGAGCGAGTACCGAGGCAAGAAGTGCGACGGTGAGCATGACGAGTGGGACACGGGCGGACTTCGGGGACATGGGCATCGCTCCTCCTGGGTACGTACACGATGCGACCCGGGGTCGGGCCGCGCACAGTGAGTCATTCTACCAGTGCGACTCCATAGTGATAAGGAGTATGCTGTCACAATACTCGGCTTCAGTCGCCGTACCCGGGTATCGACTGCGTGCGGCGGGTCCTTGACGCATACCGAGCCAAGGAGGAGATGCACTTGGGAGCGCCAGGCACTGACAAGGTCCGCAACGTCGTACTGGTCGGCCACGGCGGTGCGGGGAAGACCTCACTTGCGGAGGCGATGCTACACCTGGCCGGCGTCACGAAGCGTTTGGGCAGCGTCGATGAGGGACACTCGAACCTCGATTTCGACGCCGAGGAGATCAGGCGCAAGTTCACCATCAATCTCACCCTGGCTCCGTTCACGCACAAAGACGTGAAAGTCAACATCATCGACACCCCAGGGTACGCGGATTTCGTGGGCGAGGCGATCGCCGGGATCGAGGCTGCGGAGATGGCGCTCTTCGTGGTCGATGCGGTCGCAGGACCACAGGTGCAGACGGAACGGCTGTGGAAGATCGCCGACGATATGGGCATCGCACGCGCCGTCTTCGTCAACCGTATGGACAAGGAACACGCCGATTTCGACACGGTCATGTCGGCACTCGAATCGAGGTTCGGCCACCTCGTCGGAGCCGTCCAGATACCGATGGGCAAAGAATCCGCATTCAGCGGCGTCAGCGACATCATCAGAATGAAGGCTTACCACCACGAAGGCGACAAAGAGGAGATCACTGCGATCCCCGACGAGTACGTCGCCGCCGCCGAAGCGGCCCGTGACAAGCTGTGCGAACTCGTGGCCGAAGCGGACGACGACCTTATGGAGAAATACCTCGAAGGTGAGCCCCTTAGCCAGGACGAGCTCGAGACGTTGCTCGACAAGGCGATCGCCCAAGGCATCTTCATCCCGGTCTTCATGGGCTCCGCGATCACCCTGCAGGGTATCGAAGACCTCATGGACGAGATCGTCGCCTTCTTCCCCGAACCGACCGCTCACGGTCCGCTGCGCACGGTCGACGGCCACGAAATACCTGTCAGCACTGGCGGTGAGGTCGCCGCGCACGTGTTCAAGTCGCTCTCCGACCCTTACGTAGGTCGCCTCTCCTTCCTCAAGGTGGTCTCCGGGACCCTCACACCCGGTACCGAACTCATCAACTCGCGCACCGGCAAGAAGGAACGTGTCGCGCACGTGTTCAAGATGACCGGCAAGGAGACCGTCGGTATCGAGGGCGCGCCCGCAGGCGACATCGCC
>CAMTXY010000004.1:0-9592 GCA_947085795.1 uncultured Actinomycetes bacterium
GCCACCGGACAGCGTAGCGGTCGCGCGCTCGAGCGTGAGGTAGTCGAGTCCGACGTCGACCAGGAAGCGGAGTCGCGCGCGGATCTCCTTGATGACGCGTGCGGCGATCTTCTCGTCACGCTCGGAGAGCTCGACTCGCTCGAAGAACGCGAGCGAGTCCTTGGCGCTCATCACGGTGACTTCGTTGATGTTCCTGCCAGCGAACGTCACCGCGAGGATCTCGGGTTTGAGGCGGGTCCCGCCGCACGTCTTGCATGGGATGACCGCCATGTATTCCTCGAGCTTGTCGCGCACCGCTTCGGACTCGGACTCCTCGTAGCGCCGCATGACACTGACGAGCGCCCCCTCGTACCGGGAGTACCAGTGGGTCTCGCGGCCGTCGCGAGTGAGATAGTCGACGCGGATCCTGGTGTCCCCTAAGCCGTCCATAAGCGCGGTACGGACCTTCTTGGAAAGCTTGTCCCACGCGACATCCATCGAAGCGCCCAGGTGCTTCACGGCGGCTGAGACGAGTTGGGGGTAGTAGTTCATGCCGCCGGAGAACGGCTTGATCGCGCCATCCGCGAGCGAGAGCGAGCCGTCCGGCACGATGAGATCCGGATCGGCCTCGAGGCGCGAGCCGAGGCCCGCGCAATCAGGACACGCGCCGTACGGGCTGTTGAACGAGAAGTCGCGCGGCGCCAGTTCATCCATCGAAACGCCGTGCACCGGGCACGCGAGCGCCTGGGAATACGCGTGCTCCTCGCCGTCGACGACAGCCACGACCACGGTGCCCGCCGCCAACCGCAGCGCCGTCTCGATGCTGTCGGCGAGCCGCGAGCGCAGTCCGTCCTTCATGACGAGACGGTCGATCACGACCTCGATGTCGTGCTTGTACTTCTTGTCGAGCACGATCTCCTCGTCGAGCGTGCGCATCTCCTTGTCCACCCGCACCCGCGTGAAACCCTCACGCTTGAGCTCCTCGAGCAGCTTGCCGTACTCGCCCTTGCGACCCTTGACGACCGGCGCGAGCACCTGGAACCTCGTGCCTTCTGGCAGCTCGAGGATGCGGTCGACGATCTGGTCGCTCGTCTGACGTTCGATGAGCCGACCGCAGATCGGGCAGTGCGGGATCCCGACGCGCGCATACAGGAGTCGCAGGTAGTCGTAGATCTCGGTGACCGTACCGACTGTCGAGCGCGGGTTGCGGCTCGTGGTCTTCGGGTCGATCGAGACCGCAGGTGAGAGTCCCTCGATATGGTCGACATCGGGCTTGTCCATCTGGCCGAGGAACTGTCGCGCATACGCCGAGAGGGACTCGACGTAGCGGCGTTGACCTTCGGCATAGATGGTGTCGAAGGCCAGCGAGGACTTGCCCGAACCCGACAGCCCCGTGATCACGACGAGCTTGTCGCGCGGGATCTCGAGGTCGATGTTCTTGAGGTTGTGCTCGCGGGCGCCGCGGATCGAGATGGAGTCGAGTGACACGGGAGAGAACCTGCCTTACCGAAGAGGGTGTGAATCCGGCCAAGTCTTCATTCTACCGCGCCTGGCGAGCGAACGCACGTTCGACTCGCGGATCGCAAGAGAGGGTCGGTCGGCGCCGCGAGGCGCGGCGGCGGCGCAGCACCCTCGCTCCGTTCGCTTCCTCAGTAGCCGAGCGTCGTCTTGATCTCCTCGAACTGCGCTTTGTCGATCTCGCCGCGGGCATACCGCTCGCGAGCGGCGACCATAGCCAGGTCGATCGACTCGTCGACCGGCGGGGGTGCGTCGAGATATGATCGGTTCTTGCCGATCGCATAGAAGATGGCGGCGACGATCGCCGTCGGGCCGAACACGAGCAAGACGATGCCGGCGATGATAAGCAGCTCTGGTACTCCGAGACCCACTTCGCGCCTCCGTGGTTCGGGAATGCTCTTCTCGGAGAAGTGTACCCGCTCACGCTCGTATTGGCGCACCCGACCGAGGAGGAACACGGTGACCGGACCGATCTACACCCGCCGAGGAGACGCGGGCAAGACGTCGCTCGTCGGCGGTGCGCGCGTCCCCAAGCACGACCCACGCGTCGAAGCGTACGGGACCGTCGACGAAACGAACGCTGCGGTCGGCCTCGTGCGTGCATCGCTCGAGGTTGCCGCATCCGATGAAGCGGACATCGACCGGATGCTCGACTTCGTGCAGCACCGGCTGTTCAACTGCGCAAGCCGCCTAGCGACGCCGCCGGATGCCGAGTCAGAGCACACCCCGCGCATCTTTGCGGAAGATGTGACCCGGCTCGAATCTTTCATCGACGAGCTCACGGCGGCGACCGGCGAACTCGAGCGCTTCATCCTACCCGGCGGTTGCGAGCAGTCCGCACGGCTGCACCTCGCGAGGACCGTGGCGCGTCGGGCCGAACGACGTATCACCGAACTCGCAACGTCCGAGCCGGTCGACGACCACGTTCGCGCCTTCGTCAACCGGCTTTCCGACCTGCTGTTCGCGCTTTCCCGCTATGCCAACAAGACGTACCAGGGCGGAGATGTGTACTGGGACTCGGCCCTGTAAGCACCGCGCCGCACCGTCCGGAGCCGGAGACCCGCCGTTCTTCGCGCGGTCGCGTCCGTTGTTCGGAATCTGGCGATCGAAGTACTCCACGGCCCCGAACGAAGAACTATACTGAGTTCCTTCTGAAAGCCAGGGGGAGGCATCTGCTTGAGTTCGATTTCGAAATACGACGCCTTGCTCGAGCACCTCGGTGCGTACGACAGCGTCCTTGTCGCCTTCTCCGGCGGTGTCGACTCGACATTGCTGGCCGTCGCCGCGCACGTGGTGCACGGCCACCGCTGTCTCGCTGTACTCGCGACGAGCGACACCTACCCTGCGTGTGAAGTCGACTATGCGCGCACGATCGCCCGCGACCTCGGGCTGCGCCTACTCGAAGTCGAAACGCACGAACTGGTCGACCCCCGGTTCCGCGCGAACGCCTCCGACCGCTGCTACCACTGCAAGTCCGAGCTTTTCAGCCTATTGAGGACCGTCGCGGACCACCGGGGTCTCTCTCACGTTCTCGACGGGTCGAATCTCGACGACCGCTCCGATTTCCGCCCGGGTGTGCGGGCCGCCATGGAGTACGGCGTGGAGAGCCCACTGGCCGATGTCGAGCTGACCAAGAACGATATCCGCCAAATCGCCGCCATGCTCGGGCTACCCAACTGGGACAAGCCCTCGATGGCGTGTCTCGCGTCGCGTTTCCCGTACGGCGAGGAGATCACCGAGGATCGGTTGCGCCGCGTCGCGGTCGCCGAGGACGCCCTGCGCTCTCTGGGATTCCGCCAGTTCCGCGTGCGCGCGCACGGCGATGTGGCCCGCGTCGAGATCGAACCGGACGAGATGGACCGGGCCTGGACGCTGCGTGCGGACGTGTCTGCAGCAGTCAAGTCCGCCGGCTTCACCTTCGCTGCGGCCGACCTCGAAGGATACCGGACCGGAAGCCTCAACGAGTCGCTCGACGAGCGCGAACGAGCGTCAGGAGCGCCGCCGGTCGCGCGGACCGCCGAGACGACCCCGTCCGAACAGCCCGGACCCGTCTGACCGAAGTCCGCCGCTCGCGCTAGAGAAGCGGCAGGTACTCATCGAGTTCCCACGAGGTGACGCGGCTGCGGTACGAGTCCCACTCGATGCGCTTGTTGCGCACGTACCAGTTGAACAGCGGCTCACCGAGAGTCTCATGCAGCAGCTCGCTGTTCTCGAGCGCCTTGATGGCCCCGTTGAGGTCGCCGGGCAGCCGCCCGATACCGCGGGCGGTGCGCTCCGCGCCGCTCATCTCGTAGACGTCGTCGGTCACGTCCGGCGCGAGTTCGAGACCCTTCTCGATGCCGTCGAGCCCTGCGGCGAGCATGACCGAGAACGCGAGGTACGGGTTGCAGGCCGGATCCGGCGAACGCAGTTCGATGCGGGTCGCCTTCTCCTTGCCCGGCTTGTACATCGGCACGCGCACGAGCGCCGAACGGTTGCGATGCGCCCAGCAGATGTACACGGGCGCCTCGAAACCGGAGACGAGCCGCTTGTAGGAGTTGACCCACTGGTTCGTGATCGCGGTGATGGCCGGCGCATGGTGGAGGAGGCCGGCGATGTAGCCCTTCGCCTCGGCGGACAGATGAAACTGGTCCGCCGGATCATAGAAGGCGTTACTGTCGCCACGGAACAACGACTGGTGCACATGCATGCCGCTACCGGCTTCACCGTACATCGGCTTGGGCATGAACGTCGCATACACACCGTTGAGCTGTGCGACCTCTTTGACGACGAGACGGTACGTCATGACCGTGTCGGCCATACGAAGCCCCTCGTCGTAGCGCAGGTCGATCTCGTGCTGGCTCGGACCGACCTCGTGGTGGCTGTACTCCACCTGGATGTCGAAGTCCTTAAGCAGGCGGACGGTCTGCTTGCGCAGATCCACGGCGATATCACGCGTGGTCATGTCGAAGTACGAGGCCCGATCGAGCACCTCCGTCGACTGGTCGTCCCTGAAATAGTAGTACTCGAGCTCGGGGCCGACGTAGAACGTGTAGCCCATCTCGGCGGCTTTGCGCAGTGTGCGTTTGAGCACATAGCGGGGATCGCCCTCGTACGGTGTTCCGTCCGGCTTGAGAACGTCGCAGAACATCGTCGCCACGAGCTGTCCGTCCTGACGCCACGGCATGATCTGCAGCGTGGCCGGGTCCGGCATGGCGATCATGTCGGATTCCTGGATGCGCGCGAAGCCCTGGATCGAAGAGCCGTCGAAGCCCATCCCCTCGTTCATCGCGACATCGATCTCGTCGGCGGAGATCACGAACGTCTTGAGAAAACCTAAGACGTCGGTGAACCACAGGTGGATGAATTCGATGTCGTTTTCCTTGATCGCAGAGACCGCGTCTGACCTGAGTTTCTCGGGCATGCCCACCCTTCCGTTTCTGCTTCTAACGCCGAATGCCTCACGAACCTTGCGCACAGCCAGAATAACGCAAGCAACACGCGAACGGGGTCGCCTGCAACACCAGAATCTGTCTCCTCACAGGAAAACCCGAAGTCGGCCGGTACGTCGCCTACTCCGCGAGCACCCGCATGACCGCGCGCACGGCCTCCGGCGCCTTGGCAGCGAGCCGGGCGGGGCGCAGCATCTCCTCGGCGATCAGACGTGTCGCGTACGGACGCGCCGCCTGCGCGATGTCGATGTCCGGGTAGATCGCCCGGGCGACGCCGTCTACGGTGACGAGCGCCTTGACAAGCAGCCCGTAACCGACAGGGATCGGAATCCGGTACGTCGAGAGCATCGAAAGGAACCCCATGGCGAAACCGCGGACATCCGCAGGCCCGGAACCTCCCATCGTTTTCGCCATGAGTGTCGCGACGTGGTCCCGCACCTCGGCTTCTTGTTCCGGTGGGATGCGTAGGCCCAATTCGGCGCTGTAGCGCACCGCCCGATCGGCGTCGCCGTAGACGGTCGCGGCGAGCACCTGCGCGATCGCGATCCGCTGGGCCGGCTCCGTCCGTCCCACGATACCGAAATCGAGATAGCAGATGCGCGAGTCCGGCGTCACGAACAGGTTGGCCGGATGCAGATCGGCGTGGAATCGCCCGAGCACGAGGACCTGTCGCATGAAGACCTCGGCCCCGTGAAGAGCGAGCCCGTACGCATCGACGCCGGCCCTCTCCGCGTCCGTCAGGTCCGTCAACCGCCACCCTTCGACATACTCCATCGTCAGCACGCGACGCGTCGAGCGCGACCAGACTACCCTCGGGACTACTATTAGGGGATCGTCGCGCAGGTCGAAGGCGAAACGCTCCGCGACGCGCCCCTCGTTGCGCAGATCCAGTTCGCTGCGAAGCGACTGCGCGAACTCCTCTAGCAGGGCAACGGCGTCGATGCGTCGCACGAGCCCGAAACGGCCGAAGAACCGTGCGAACGACTTCGCGAGCGCGAGGTCCTCCTCGACGATCCGCTCGATACCCGGACGCACCACCTTCACGACGACCTCGTCGCCTGCGTGCAACGCACGTCCGCAAGTCGGACGGTAGTCCTGCGCCAGACGCGCCCGATAGACCTGGGCGATCGACGCGGAAGCGAGGGGGTCGCGATCGAACGACTCGAACAGCTCATCGGGCCGACGACCGAACTCCGCGGTGATCACACAGAACACGGCCTCGACCGGAACCGGCGGCACCGAATCTTGCAAGCGCTCCAGCTCGAACACCATCTCCGCGCTGAAAACGTCCGGGCGCACGGAGGCGAGCTGCCCGAACTTGATGAAGGCGGGGCCGAGCTCCTCGCAGGCCAGCCGGATCTGGCGGGCGACAGCGGCACGGCGCCGCAGGCGGGGGACCAGCCCGAACCGGGAGTGCAGGACAGCGCGAAGACCCCGGCGGAGCAGGACCGCGACGATGCGACGGCCACGGGCCGACACGGCCGTCTACTCTTCCGGCGGCGCAGTGTGACAGGCGATCGCGTCGAGCGTGGCCTGCATCGACTCGATGCGACCCCGCAGCTCCGCCACCTCGAAGCCGAGTTCATGGAGCCTGCTGCTCACATCCGCAGCGTTCCCCGCAGGCTCGAACGACCCGGAGGCGAGTTCGGCCTTGAGGCGCTCCTTCTCCTCGGCAATCATCGCTGACAGGCCGTCGACGAACGCCTCGGGGCCGGCGCGCATGGCTTCGGGCGTCAGATCGCCGCCGCGTTCGACAGCCGCCTTCCAGCCCTCGTCGGCGGTCTCGTGCACGAGCGCCCAGGCCGCCAGGAAGCGCATGAATCGATCGTTAGAGAGCATCGCTCCTGTTCCGTTCACCCTACGTCATCACCAGCGTGTCACGAGGCAGGGATAGCCGGGGGAATCCGCCAGCGACCGTTGCGGTTTTCGACACGCGACACCCGATTCCTATCGGGTGGCCCGTAGGAGTCGCAACCCGTTAAGGATCACGAGCAACGCCACACCGGTGTCGGCGAACACCGCGAGCCACAGCGGAGCGTACCCGGCCACCGCCGCGACGAGCACCGCGAACTTGACCGCGACCGAGGCCCATACGTTCTGCCGGATGTTGGCCACCGTGCGACGGCCCAGATCCAAAAAGCGCGGAACCGCCATCAGGTCATCGCTCATGAGCGCGACGTCGGCGGTCTCCAGTGCGGTGTCGCTGCCTGCCGCGCCCATCGCGATTCCGATGTCGGCCCGTGCCAGGGCGGGGGCGTCGTTGACACCGTCTCCGATCATGGCGACAGCCCCGTACCGCTCCTTGAGCTCAGCGATCACTGCCGTCTTGTCCTGCGGCAGCAGCCGTGCCCGGTATTCGGTCAGCCCCGCCTGACGAGCGACCGCCTCAGCGGTGCGCTCGTTGTCGCCCGTCAGCATGACAAGATGCTCGACGTCGGCCACGCGCAACGCACGAATCGCCGCTTCGGCGACCGCTCGGACCTGATCGGCCACGCCGATCACGCCGAGCGCGACCGCAGCGGCAGGAGGCCCGCCGTCATCGGCCGCCGCTGCGGTCAGCCGCATCACGACGAGCGCGGTTCGACCGTCGGACTCGAACCGCGCTACGGTGTCGTCGAGATCCGGGGAGCGGACTCCGCACTCCTCGGCGAAGACGGGGCTGCCGACGGCGTGCTCGACGCCGTCGATCCGGCCCGTCAACCCGCGACCGGCGATCTCCCGAATGCCGGTGACCAGAACGCGCGCGCCGTCATCGCCCGCAGCGCGCACGACCGCGCGTGCCAGCGGGTGGTTCGAGTGCGATTCGAGCGCGGCGGTCAGTTCAAGCAACCGCCCGGCATCACCGCCGTCGAGCGCGAACACATCGGCGACCTCGGGCCGGCCGTGGGTCAGCGTGCCAGTCTTGTCGAAGGCTACCGCGCGTATCTTGGGGGCGATCTCCAGGAACGCCCCGCCTTTGATGAGCACTCCGTCACGAGTAGCCCGGGTGATCGCACTGACGATGGCTACCGGCGTGGAGATCACGAGCGCGCACGGGCAGCTGACCACGAGCAGCACGAGCGCGCGGTAGAACCACGTGCCGAAGTCGCCCCACGGCGCCCCGAGCGCCGTCCCGAGCACAGGCGGAACGACGGCGACGAGCGCGGCGAACACGACGACCGCGGGCGTGTAGTAGCGGATGAACCTGTCGACGAGGCGCTGGAACGGAGCCTGCTGCGCCTGCGCTTCCTCGACCAGATGAATGACGCGCGCGAGCGTGCTGTCGCCCGCAAGCGCTGTCACGCACAGCGTCAGCACGCCGTTGGTGTTGAGCGAACCGGCGTACACCTGATCGCCTGCCGTCTTGTCGAGCGGCACCGATTCGCCCGTGATCGGCGATTCATCGACCGCCGAGGAACCCTCGATCACGACCCCATCAAGCGGTAGACGCTCGCCGGCACGGATGACGAGGGTGTCCCCGACCACGATCTCGGAGGGTGTCAACTCGAAGGTCTCGCCGTCACGCACGACGCGGGCGGTCTCGGGAGCCAGGTCCATCAGGTCGCGAATCGACCGTCGCGTGCGTGCGAGCGAGCGCGACTCTAGCATGCCGCCGACGGCGAACAGGAACACGACGGCCGCTCCCTCGCCCCACTCGCCGATGAGCGCGGCGCCGATGACCGCAATGGTCATAAGGACGTTCATGTCAAGCGATCGGGCACGGACGCTCGAAATCGCCCGGCGAAACACGAGCGAACCGCCGGTGAGGATCGCGGATGCGTAGAGCGCCACGCTTAGTAGCTCCGGCCCTCCGGCGCGGGCGGCGATCCACGCCGCCGCGATGAACAAACCACCTACGACGCTGACGATGTCCGCGCGGTGCTGTCGCCACCATGAGGAACCGTCGGCCTCGCCTATGCGTCTCTTCACGAGTTCGACCGGATACCCGGCACGTGTGACGGCATCCGCCAGCGCGTCGGGTGTGGTCGTCGCCGAATCGTAGCCGATCCGAATGCGTGCCGTACTGACATCGATCTCTGCGCGCTCCACTCCGCTCCACTCCCGCGCGCGCCGGGTGAGTTCGTCAGCGCACTCCAGGCACTCGCCGCCGAAAAGCACGAACTCCGCCACTGGCCTGTTCGTAGCATCCCTGGGCGGTTCGACGCCGTAGCCCATACGTCCGACCAGGTCGCTCACAGCGTCCCGTGGATCGGAGTCCGCGTCGTACTCCACCGCAAGCACGCCGCTCGCGAAGTTCAAGTGCGCCGAGAGCACGCCGTCGAGGTAGGCCACCGACTTGTCGACCGTACGGGCGCAGTCCGGACAGTCCAGGCCGGTGATCCTCCAGAACGCGTGACGGATCGAGGTCGAAACCTCGTGGCCGAGGCGCTCCACCTCGGCGACAACGGCCTCGCAGGTGATCCGCCCAGCGTCGAACTCGAGGGTAAGCAGCGATGCCGCCGGGTCGATCGCGACACTTCCGACACCAGGCAGCGCATCCACGACCTCGCGTAGCCGCTCCACGCACACACGACACCGCTCGCCGGCCGGGATCGGTACAGGCAGCACGACCGTCGCCGCTCCTGGCAGCAGTGCGGTCGCCGCTACTGGCGATACGGCGGACGGACTCTCGGAGGTGCCAGGATGTCGACACACGGCAGTGACTCCTCGGCATGCTCCAGCGC
>CAMTXY010000005.1:0-5907 GCA_947085795.1 uncultured Actinomycetes bacterium
AATGGCATCGACGCCGACAAACAAACCGCGGCAGGGAAGCTAGTCTGAGTAGGAACCGGCACGAGCCGCGGTTTGCGGGTCATGCACACCACGTTGATATGATATGGCCAGTCAACCCGCGATTGATCACGGACCTCTCTGCTGTTGGGTCGATGCAAGCGGGCGGGCACATGGATTCGGCGCTCGACCATGCTGATATCGAAGGGATTTCAACCCCGCATCCCGGTCGGACCGGGGCTAAGCCTCCAACTAGGCGCGCGCTCACTGGAGTCGCATAACGTGATCGAGGATCTCTCCGGGATATGGCGCCCGCCCGCGTGCATGACGTCCCTACCGCGCAGGACCGAGGTTGCCGGTCATGAGCCCCCAGACGAACCCGGCAAGCTCGCGCGCGGTGGCTACCACGGCGGTGTGCGCTCCCTTGCGAGCCGAGATCGTGCGGAAGGTCCGGTTCAGCCTCACCTGAGCAGCCCACGAGTACGCGCAGACCTCGGGCGGCTGCCCCTCGAGCCGCTCGCGCAGCTTGCCGCGGACCGCCGGCGCGTGCCGGTAGGCCCACGCGGATTCCACGAGCACGCGCCGGATGTGCCGGTTGCCCGTCTTGGTGATCGAGCCTTGGTGCCGTGACGCGCCGCTCGAATGCTCGGAGGGCGTAAGCCCGGTGAACGCCATGTAGCTGCTGGCATCCCCGAAGCGGTGGAAGTCGCACGTCTCGGCCAGTATCGTCATCGCCGAGAGCGTGCCGATGCCCCGGAGCGCCGAGAGCCGAGCCACGTTCGCGGCGAAGGGCTCACTCGTGGCGATCTCCTCGATGCGGCGCCCCATCTCGGCAAGCTGGGTGTCGCGGATGAAGTAGGCGGAAAGCAGGTTGCGGTAGGCCTCGGTGGCCAGCGGCTCGTCAAAGGTCACCGAGCGCGCCCAGGTCTCGAAGCGCCTGGACCATGCGTCTCGCGGTCCCGGGTAGCGCTTGCCGTAGCGAAGCAGGAAGCTGCGGATACGCTGGCGTGCGACTCTGCGGTCGCACTTGACCTCCTCGCGCACGCGGATCAGATCTCGCACGGCCTCCTCGGTACTTCCCGGTACGCGCACGGGCGTGAGCTCGCCGGCCCGATGGAGTCTGGCGAGGTTTCGCGCGTCGATGCGATCGGTCTTGACGCGGGAGCCGGACCGGCGGGGGATGAGCGAGGGCGCGATCACGTCGCATTCGAATCCGAGGGCGCTCACGAACCGGTGGGTGTCGTATCCGGTGGGACCGGCCTCGTAGGCGAGGGCCGTGGACGCCGGGTCGTGACGCACGAGCAGGCGCCGAAGCGCCTCGGGGGTGTCGGGGATCACCCGCTCGTCGACCTCTGTCGTGTTCGGTCGCAGGACCGCGATCGCGATGGTGTCTTTGTGCACGTCGAGCCCGATGTGAGTACACTCGTTCATGGCTGGTTCCCTCCGTGTGCCGGCGCCTCGGGGCCTACCCCCGGGGATGATCCACGTTATACGCGTATCGGGCCGGCCATCTCATAGTGACTAGAACCACACGGGAGGCCCTTTGCCGATCGATGGATGCCACCGCACGTTCGAGGAACTAGCTCATGAGGTCCTACCTGCCTACATGAGCCGCCTGCGGGAGAGCCTTGAGAATCCGCTTGCGATGGCGGATTTCCGTTCTGGAATCGGACCTGGAACGATTCGCCAACGGCTCAAACTCGAATGCGATCCTCCCGGCTGCTATGTCCTCATCGACGGAGGCCAGCCGGTTTACGTGGGCATATCGAAGCACGTCCTGCAGCGACTCAATGACCACGTCAAAGGGGCAGCCACATGAATGCCACTTTGGTGTATCGAATTGCCGCTGCACGCTACCCACATGACAAGACGGCAGCCGCTGCAATGGCGGACGCGGCTTTCCGAGAGCGGTTCGAGGAATCCCGCAACTACATACGCGGCCTGCACGCGGCTTTCGTCGAGATCGGAAACTCGCTAGAGCTCTACTTGTTCGAGCCGTACTGCGCTATGCAGCTCGACACGGGGTTTGAGGCTGGCGGATGGAACACCTTCGAGACGCACTAATGTGGCCGTGGGTCCTGAGTTCGGTCAGATCCCCCACGGCCTCTCTCGGCTTGCGGCAGTCCGCCTCGGCGTGTACTGTGCGATGTACAGTAATACGTACTAGGGAGCCCCATGCAGCCACTCAAGCTCGATGAGGACATCCGCCCACTCTCGGAGTTTCGCGCAGGCGTGGCCTCATTCGTCAAGCAGGTCAACGATACCGGTCGGCCCCTCGTGCTCACCCAGCGCGGCAGGGGTGTGGCGGTCGTCGTCGACATCCGCGAGTTCGAGGCGATGCGCGAGCGTCTGGCTTTGTTCGAAGATATTGCAATCGCGCAGGGTCAGGTCACCGCGGGCCAGGTAGTCCCGCATGAGGAGGCCAAGGCCCGCGTCCTCAAGAAGCTCGGCGTATGAGAGTTGACTGGACCGAGTTCGCGCTTCGCATTGCTGAGGACGATTTCGATGCTGCGGTGAGTTGGACGACCGGGTTGTTCGCGGCAGTCGATCAGCTCAAGGCGTTTCCGGAGAGCGGGCGTATGGTGCCGGAGTTGCAGGCCTAGGAGGTTCGGGAGCCTCTCTACGGAGCTTATCGTGTGTTCTACCATGTCGGTCGAAGCGTCGAGGTGCTCAGCGTTCAGCACGGGAGTCGGCTTGTTCGGCCGGATGAGCTCGAAGGGGACTGACCGAACAAGCGCATCGACCAGTCAAACCGGCCGTGTGAGGTAGACTCGGGTAGGAAGCGCGCAAGGCCGGTTTGCGGGTCATGCGCACCACGTTCGGTGGGACGGACTGGGTGCGCCAGCCCATCGAATGGGCGCACGTTCAAACCTTAGGAGATTCACCGTGGAAAGCCCGCGAGTACTGAGAGGCATACCTCCGGAACTGGTTCCTGAGGTGGCGGGGCTGCTGGTCGAGGCCTTCGCTCTGAAGGTGGAGCACGAGCTGCGGCCTCGCACGCCAGAGCAGGCTCGCCGGCTCGTCGCCCGGAGCATAGTCCCGGATCTCGGCTGGGTGGCCGTCGGCCAGGAAGACGCGGTGTTGGGCGTAGCCGGCGTCGGCGTGCACGGGAGGCGGTTTTCCCACATGAGTTTCCGCGCACTGGCCAACGAGTTCGGCCTTCTTGGAGCGATTCCGAGGTGGTTGCTAACAGCGGGGGAGGGCATTCTGACGCGACCGAGGAAGCGGCAGTGGCGCGTAGAGGCGCTCGCGGTGGACGAGGCTGCGCGCGGAAGCGGGGTCGGCACCGAGTTGCTCACGACCGTGATAGAGGCGGCTCGGGAAGCAGGCATGCGCACGGTCGAACTCGAGGTCATCGACGTGAACGACATGGCGCTGCGGCTCTACGAGCGGATTGGCTTCAGGCGCGTGTTCACTCTTCCGACCGGCTGGCTGACAGCGCGCGGTGGATATCGCGGGGTGCGCTTCATGAGGCTCGATCTCTAGCGCAAGCAGCGGGTCACAGCGCCCACGACGCCTGACCCGGGCGTCAACCCGACAACGCCGTGTGAGGTATTCTCGGGTCGGATGGTGTGCGGGGCCGGTTTGCTGGTCATGCGCACCACGTTCGATCGATCCCTCACGCCGGTTCACAGGAGGGTGGTATCTTGTGACTATCGAGGGAGGTGTTCACTTTGGCCGCACAGCGTATCGTTTCAGAACCTGGAATCATGATGGGCAAGCCCGTCGTTGAGGGTACCCGCATCACAGTCGAGGCGATCCTCGAGGATCTGGGTGCCGGTGAGCCGATCGAGCAGTTGCTCGAGGCCCACCCGCGCCTTACGCGCGAGGGTGTCTTGGCCGCAGTCCGATTCGGCGCGGAGGCGCTTCGCGCCGACGTCGCATACCCGACCCCCAAGTCAGTCGCGTGAGGTTTTTCGCTGATGAGGGTGTCGAGGTCCGTATCGTCGAACGACTCAGGTTCGAGGGCCACGACGTCGATTACGTGACGGAACTCGCTCCCGGAATCACGGACGACGAGGTTCTTGACCGCGCCAACAGCGGCAAACGTGTCCTCGTGACCGTCGACAAGGACTTCGGCGAGTTGGTGTTCCGACTTCACCGTGTGACCTCGGGCGTGCTGCTCGTTCGCCTATCCGGACTCTCGTCGGATGACAAGGCGGAGCTGGTCGCCGGTGCAGTTCGGGACCATGGGAGCGAGATGCCCGGCGCATTCACGGTCGTGTCACCCGGTGTGATTCGTATTCGGACGCCCCTCTAGTCCGGGGCTCATCGATGGCATCGACGCCGACAAACCGCGGCAGCCAGGTATTCTCGGTAGGAACCGGCGCAGGCCGCGGTTTGCGGGTCATGCACACCACGTTGATGTCCTCCCCGGAAGCGCTGCCACTTGAAGTGCGTGACGTATGTGTGCACAATAAGGTCACGATTGGAGGCGCACAATGAAATTCGTCAGCGTTCGTGACCTGCGTGGCAAGTCGGCAGACATCTGGCGGGACCTGCCGGGTGAGCGTGAGATGGTCATCACGAGCAACGGTCGTCCCGTCGCCATCCTGGCCGCGGTCAACGAGTCCAACTTGGAGGAGTCACTCGCGGCGTTTCGGCAGAATCGCGCGATCGACGCGGTCGCATCCATGCAGCGTCGGTCCGCATCACGCGGGGTCGACGCCCTCACCGCAGACGACATCGAGGCTGAGATCGCGGCCGTCCGTGAGGCGCGCAGGCGTTGAGGATCGTTCTTGACACCAACGTGATCGTCTCGGGCCTGCTCTCGCCGTTCGGACCTCCGGGTGAGATCGTCCGGATGGTCTCTTCGGGCGCGCTAATCCTGTGTCTCGATGCGCGGCTTCTCGCTGAGTACGACGAGGCACTCGCACGGCCCAAGTTCGGGTTCGATCCGGACTCGGTCGCCGCGTTCCTCGATTACGTGGACTTTAAGAGCGAAGTGTTCGCATCTCAGCCGCTCGACCATCGTCTTCCCGATCTGGATGATGAGCCGTTTCTCGAGGTCGCCCTAGCCGCCCGAGCGGATTGTCTGGTGACGGGCAATCCCGCACATTTCCCGGCGGATCTGCGTGAAGGCATTACTGTGTTTTCGCCCGCGGATTTCATGGCGGCACTGCGCGGACGGGGTTTCGCGGGAGACATCTCAAGCGCGTTAACCACGACGCGCGGAAGCGCATTGCCGCTTCGCGGTGTACGCTTAGGGCGCGCGGGTTACGCGCAAGGCGTTCGATTCACACAGTGAGCGCTGATGCTAGCCGCGGTATGATGGTCCCGTAGCGCTCGACTGGTGGAGGTGAGGCGACGTGACAATCGATGAGTTGAAGCGGGAGGCCATGCGGCTCGCCCCGACTGAGCGGGCGAGTCTCGCGCGCGAGCTCCTCGTGAGCCTTGACGATCTTTCGGACTCTGACGTCGAACGCCTTTGGCTCGAGGAGTCCGAACGTCGTCGCAGAGCATTCCTCGCCGGTGAGGCCACGCTCATCCCGATGGACGAGGTATTCGCGCGTGCCCGGGCGAACCGCGCCTCGTGACACGCTCGATCTCGTTCGACGCATCGGCCCAGCTCGAACTCGACGAGGCTGCGGACTTCTACGACTTGGAGTCTCTGGGGCTCGGAGCCGAGTTCGTGGACTCGGTGGAGGCGGCGCTACATTCGCTGCTTGAGTTCCCGGAGTCGTGCCCCGTGCTTCTCGGCGAGACACGCAAGCTCGTAATCGAGCGTTTTCCATACTCGGTCATGTACTGGATCGATGGGGACGTCATTGTTGTGTCTGCGGTCGCTCACCAACGACGGCGGCCGAGCTACTGGCGGGACCACGGCTAGGACGGCTGCGTGGAACCCGGCGTCAAGTTTGAAGTGCAACACTTCCTCTGAGACCTCCTACGATTGTGCATGGCATTCCT
>CAMTXY010000006.1:0-1923 GCA_947085795.1 uncultured Actinomycetes bacterium
CCGCAGACCTCCATGAACTTGACCGGTCCGGTTTCCACTGCGGCTATCGCTTCGATCAGCCCGCGGGCGATCACGGGGTCTCGGAATCCGCTGAAGTCCATTTCAGCCCTCCTCGGCGGCGAGTTCCGAATCCATCTCGACCACGTTGATCTCCTTGAGGATTTCCAGCGTCTCGGTCGCGTACTCCTCGTCGACGATCTGGATGGCGAAACCGGCGTGCACGAGCACCCAGTCGCCGATCTTGGATTCGGGCACGAGATCGAGGCTGACATGACGTGATACGCCGAGGATATCCACCTCGGCCATGTTGTGATCACCGATGCTGGTGACCTGCGCAGGAATCGCGAGACACATGGGTACCCTTACCTCCTTAGGCGGGGCGCGAACCACCCCGTACGCCGGTCATATCTCGTGTCTTCGTGCCCAGGCGACGACCGCCTGTCCGAACGACACCGCTCCGTCGTTGGTCGGCAGCCTCACGTGGGCAAGAGGCGTGAACCCCGCCGAGGTGAGTTCTCGCAGTGCTCCGCCGAGCACTAGGCGGTTCATGAAGACACCGCCTGCGAGAGCGACGTGACGCGTGCCGGTACGTCGTGTCGAGATGCTTCCGAGTTCGACTATAGCGTGCACGACGGCCCGATGGAAGCGCATCGAGACCTCGGACGCCGGCCGACCCGCCTCGACATCCTCGAGCACGCCGAGCAGAACCGGGCGCGGGTCGATGACAATCACGTCTCCGTCGGGGCGCAACTCGAACGCGTACGCACCGGTCGCGTCGTCGTCGGCGCAGGCCTCGAGCTCGATGGCCGCCTCCCCTTCGTACGCGGCGTCGTCACGAACGCCTGCGATCGCGGCCACGGTGTCGAACAAGCGGCCCATGCTCGAGGTCAGCGGGGAATTCACGCCCCGGTCCACCATCGTGGTGAGAAGCTGCTCCTCGCCGTCGGAGAGCCGTTGCCTGAGCGGCTCAGCGCCAGGGTGGTCGAGCAGGCCCAAAGCGTGGAGTGTCCCGACCGCCATGCGCGCGGGTCTGCGGATCGCGGAGGCGCCACCGGGCATGGGGACGTAGGCGAGATGGGCGACACGCTCGAAGCCTTGCCAGTCAGCGAGCAGCACCTCGCCGCCCCAGATGCGACCGTCGCTGCCGTAGCCGGTGCCGTCGAAGGCGAAGCCCACCACGGTGTCGGAGATACCGTGCTCCGCGGTGACCGAGACGATGTGGGCATGGTGGTGCTGCACGCCGATCTTGGGCAGGTCGATCGTCCCGGCGAACTTGGTCGAGAGGTACTCGGGGTGCAGATCGTGGGCGACGAGTCCCGGGTCGATGCGGAAGAGCCGCCGGTACAACATGATCGTCTGCTCGAAGTGGTCGAGGGTCTCGCGGTTCTCCATGTCCCCGATGTGCTGTGAGACGAATGCGTGTGAGCCCTTGACCAGGGTGAACGTGTTCTTCTGTTCGGGTCCCACCGCCAGGATGTCGATGTCTGCGGGTCGCGGCATGGGCAGCGGATAGGGCGCGTACCCCCGGGCACGGCGTACCGGTTCAACGACGTCGTCCACGATGCGGAAGACGCTGTCGTCGTAGCGGGAGTGGATGTCGCGGTCGTGCAGGAGGAACGCGTCGGCGATACCTCCGAGCCGCTTGAGCGCTTCGCTGTTGCCCGTTGCGATCGGCTCCTCGGACAGATTGCCCGACGTCATCACGAGCGGGCGGTCCACTGCGGAAAGCAGCAGGTGGTGCAGGGGAGTGTACGGGAGCATCACGCCGATCTCGGGCAGGTCGCCGCAGACCGCTGCAGCTAGCGGCGTCGCGACGTCTCTTCGGCGTCGCAAGAGAACGATCGGGCGCACGGTGCCGGTGAGCAGCGCTTCCTCCTCGGCGGTGATCTCGCAGCAGGCACGCGCGGCTTCGAAGCCGGACAC
>CAMTXY010000007.1:0-10601 GCA_947085795.1 uncultured Actinomycetes bacterium
CGCCACGACATGCAGGGCTACCCCGACCACGGACCCGTAGAGGGACAGCACCTGTTCAGCAAGGTCGTCGCCTTGTGCGACGCGTATGACGCCATGACGACGCGCCGGCCGTTCCGCAGGGAGATCCGGCCGGACAAGGCCCTCGCCGTGCTTATGCAGGGTCGCGGCAAGGCCTACGACCCCTCGCTCACCAAAGCTCTCGTCGCGATGTTGGGCATCTACCCGATGGGAGCGATCGTGCGCCTCGACGACGCTTCGATCGCGGCGGTGTTCCGGGTCAACAACGACGACCTGTTGCACCCCCGCGTGAAGGTCCTCACCGACGCGAGCGGAAGGTGGCACACCGAACCTCAGGTCCTGGACTTGCGGATCGTGAATCCGGCGAGCGGCGCGTACGCGCGAACCATCGAGGAGTGCCTCCCGGCGGCCGACGCCGGCGTCGACGACGTCTGGCAGTACCTGTAAGAGCACCGGCCGCTCAGGCCGGAACCAGTCCGGGAGCGGCTATCCCGCGAGCGGGTCGCCGAAGTGACGCCAGTAGATGAGCCAGAACGACATGTTGCCGCGCATGTGCGGCGTGTACCGGTACAGCGAGTACGTCGCCGCGTTCATCGGACGCACGGTGCTACCGCTGATCGTCAGCTCGATGCCGGGACGATAGGGTGCCGCGTTCTTGTCCAGAACGCGCGCGCCGTGCCATATCTGGTTGCCGAAGCCTTGGTACTGCGTGAACGTGCGACTGTCGGTCTTCCCGCAGCCCATCGCCCAATCGTACGCGTACTGCGCCGGATTCGAACGCGAGAGCAGTGACTGCTCCTTCTGAAGCTTGACGAGGATGACCTTGGGGCTCACGTTCCAGGCCAGCGCGGCTTCCGCGATCATCTCGGCCGCCGTCTTGACCGTGCCCGCATGGTCCGAACCCCGATAGGTGGCGAGCGTACCGCTCTGCCGCTCGAGGAAGGTCTGTATCTGCGTGACGTCCATCGATGTCGCCGCGCGGAAGTTCGCCTCCATGATGATGACATCGGGGTTGAACTCGCCATCCGGCTCCACGCCCGCGATCGGCGCCACCGCTGCCGCCGCGGCAGCAGCCTGGCGCATGATCTCGGCGAGATCGGCGCCGATCTCCTCGGCTCTCGCCTCCTGGGCCTCGATGTCGGTCTCGATCTGTTCACGCGTCCGATCCGCCTGTTCCTGCAGTTCGATCAGGTAGCCCTCTCGATCGCCGAGACTGTTGTAGAGCCACTCGCTCTCGATGCGCGCCAGCTTCATCTCCTTCATGAGGTGGGCGTCGCGTCCATTGATGATCGACACGTACCGGTAGCGAAGAAACAGGTCGTTGAAGGACCGCGCTTCGAGCAGGAACGAGAGAAGGCCGTCCCGGTCGTTGCGGTACAACTCCACGGCGCGCGCGATGACCGTTTCCCGTTTGCGCTCTAGGTCGACGTTGACCTCGGCGATCTGCGCTTCGACCTCGGCGATCTCCGCGCGCGTACGCTCGAGGCGTCGCCCGATGCGCACGTATTCGGTGACTTTGCCGACGAGTCCGGCCCGCATCCGATCGAGCTCCCGCAGCGCAGCCTGCTCCTCGGCCTTCTTCGCTTCGATCGTCGCCGAGAAGGGAGCGCCGACGACAGGCGCCGGCGCCGCGATGACCGGCGCGATGATGGCGCATGCCACCAGCATGCGGAACATGACGCTCATGTGCAAAGCGGACACGCCACCTCCCAAGGGCGCGGAATCGAACGGCCGTCTGTGCGCTCGTGGACAAAACGATACCACGCTACAGGCGCACCGACCCGTGCGTCGCGTCCTGGAAGCACGAGAGCCGCCCCGGGATCGAGGCGGCTCTCGGTGGAGTCAGATGGTGGCCAGAGACGGACTTGAACCGCCGACACGCGGATTTTCAGTCCGCTGCTCTACCACCTGAGCTACCTGGCCGAGCGTGGTGCCGAATCATAGTATCGACCTGCCTCGAACGGGTCAAGGCATGAGCGAGCGCACCGACGTCATCACCGCGCCGGAGACCGCTCCCGTGCCACCGAAGACAAGCGCCATCGAGCCCGCGCCGGCCTTCGACTTCAGGACCGACTCCGCGGCAGGCGACAGTACCGCCGCCTCAGTAAGAAGAAGCGCACCGCCGCCTCGGATCCCTAATGCCGAACCTCCGCTCAGCGCATCGGGGAAGTTCCTCCCCGTCGCGATGCCGAACCGATCCCACGAACCCCAGTTCCGGGTGTCGATACAGTAGCGCGCCACATCGGCGGCCGTCAGGTAGCGGTTGAGACCCGCACGACGCTCGACAACCGTGGTGCGGCCGTTGAGTGTCCGTGCCGTCGTAATCACAGCGGAGCTCACGGCCGCCTCCCCGCCCGCAACGACCACATCTCGAATGTTGCGGTCCTCGATGAACGCGCGCGCCTGATCGTGCAGCACAGCTGGCTTGGTGAGGAGCACGGGGATCGCCTTGTTGTAAGCATAAGGTGCCACCGCCAGCGCGTCAGCGAAATCGTCGCCCCGCACGAGGAACACACTCGTCGCTCCGCCGGCCCTGGAACGGGTCTCCTCGGCAATCTTGCGCGCCGTCTCGTATCGATCGCCGCCAGGGATGCGCTTGATCTTCGTGACAAACTGTCCGGCTTCAAGCTGCTTGTAGACGACATCGTTTACGGCTGTGGTGCCGCCCACCACCACAACCTCCGTGGCTCGCAGACGGACGATCTCGTGAAGCAGCGCCTTGAGCGCGGGGTCGTCAGGCGTCTTGGCGGGAGGAGCAAGCAGAATCGGGCCACGCAGAGCCCCTGCCAGCCCAGCCGCTGCGAGTGCGTCGGGGAACGCAGCACCGCTCGCGACCACCACCGCTGGGGCCGTGGTGAAACTGCTACGGCTGATCGCGTACGACGTGGCGTACCGATTCTGGCCGCCGAGACGGACAGTAGAGCGAGACTCCTGAGTAAACGATAGTGTATACGCGCCCGAGCCGAAGAAGGTCTGCACTTCGATGTAGTACGTGCCACCGCCGGTCGGCGGCACGAGATAGGCGATCGACTCGCTCGAAGTCGCCTCCGTGTTCGATGCGGCAACAAGGAACCAGTCCACTGGCGGAGCGGAGGAGGTGGTCTCGGAATCGACGACACCGGCCGAGTACAGCTCAAGATCGAAGTCGGTATCAGCGGGACCGGTGAGCCTGAACTCGACCCATCTGTCAGCGGCGAGGGTGACCCCGTAGCGGTCCCATGTGTCGATGCCGTGGGTGAGCAAACCCCCGTGCGTCCCCGGCGCGAGCGGAGGGGCGGTGCTGAACCGGTCGTTGGAAGGCTCGTCGGCCGACAGCGCGGTGACCGGGGCCGCCGGGACGATGGGAATCGCGTGCAGCGACATCGTAACCGCCATCGCGATCGCGCAGATCACACGCACAGGGGTGCTCATGATGCGATACATCGAAACGGCCTTTCTGTCGTGGGGCTCAGGGAAACACTATGAGTCCGTGGGACCCGGTCCGGACCACAGGTCGAGGGGCAAGAACACCTCATTCCAGAGCGCCACCCTCCCTCCGAGTACATAGCCTCTCAGAATCGCGAGGTCGCTCGCGAACCAGTAGTCCCTGCCGCGGACGACCGTCGGGGGGGTCGCGAGGTCGAAGTCGGCGCATAGCCACGGCGAGACGCGGTTCGCGTGCGTGAGCAGAATCGGGGATCGCGCGAGTCCGCACAGGACGCCACCCGCCAGCGCGTCCGGGAAGTTCTCGCCCGAAGCGATGCCGATGCGGGCGAAATCGAGACTTTCCAGGGCGCTCGGGTTGGCCGGGGTCCCGACCCGTACTGGTACGCTCTGGGTCTTCGTGGCCCACACAGCGAAGTTGCGAGCGGTCTGATACCGCGAACTCCCTGGGATGCGCCGCACCCGCGTCGCACCACCGAGCACCGATGCGATGTGGTTCTGCACGGACTGCGATACGACCGCGGTGCCCCCGACGATCACGACGTCAGTGACACCGAGTCTCGGATCCTTGAGGGCAGCCTCGGTCTGCGGGTCGAGCGCGGTGGCTCCGGTGAGCAGGATGGGTGCGACGTTGTGCGCAGCCATGGGCGATGCGACAAGGGCGTCAGGGAAGTTGTTCGCGTTCACCACGAAAGCCACCTTGGCTACCGGCGCGTGCTTCGCGGACTCGAGCGCGATGAGCCGCGCTGTCTCCGTGCGGTTCCGGCCCCCGACCGGGACCACCCTGACGCCGAGTCCCGCGATGGCGGTCCGCACCTGGCTCGACACCGCCGCCGTTCCTCCTAGCACATAGACCGTGTTCACACCCAGTCGCCTGATCTCAGCCGCGACCCCCGCAGGAAGCCTGTCGGTGAACGTGAGCAGCAGCGGGCCGCGAATCGCGCCCGCGAGCGTCGAACCGGCAAGCGCATCCGGAAACGCGAACCCGGTAGCGACGACGCACGCGCGGGATCCGGGGCCGCGAACGGGGAACCGCTCGCGCGATACCGCGATAGCCGTCGCGATCCGGTCGACCCCTGCGAGCCGAGAGAGTTGTCCGGTCTTCGTGCGCAGCGTATAGGCACCGACACCACCGCGGAACCCGGGATCATCGCCTGCCGCATGCTGATAGTACGGGCGGATTCTCACGAAATAGGCACCGGCCCGCCTCGGCAGGAACGACACCGACGCGCTCGCGCCGTCGCTCCATCGCTCGTTGTAAGCGATCGACCCCGTTTCCGGTTGAATCGCGTTCGGGTCGATCCCCGTGACCGCCGGATCCGAGGCGCCCGGCGGCAATGACCCCGGCGGCGCCGGAGTCGCCGAATCGGGTCCATACACCTCGATGACCGGGGAAACCGCAGCGGAAGCGGGTATCGCCTCGAACACGTACGAATACCCGCTGTCGATATCGGTGACGCTCACCGAGAACCTGACCCAGTCCTCATCCGATGCGACTCCGGCCTCATCGATGAAGTGGAACGTGCGGGACTGCGCGCCCATCGGCTCGCCGTACCAGCCGGTGTCTCCGGCCAAGCCGAGAATCGCGCTCACATCGCGCGCGGTCGCCTGGGTGTCGTCGCCCTCGAAGGAATCCGACGCGACCGCGTACGCCGGCGGCGGCGCAACCGACACACCCGCACCCGCGAGCACGAGCACGAGCATGAGCACAACTCTGACGACGGCGTCGGCCCGCAGGGTGACCACGTCCCTTCGTCCGCGGCAAGGCGCGCCTCTGGTCGTGCACGCGCGCCTTTGTTGCACATCTTATACCGAGCGCTGTCGGTGAGCCCTGCGGTCGTCGGAGTCATTGGCGAACACCGAGAGCAGGAACGACACGACGCTCACGACGATGCCACCCAAGAACGCCGACCAGAACCCGTCGACCACGAATCCCGCGCTGAACACGCTTTGCGAGATCCAGGATGCGGCCCACAGAACGAACGCGTTGATGAACAGCAGCCCCACTCCGAGGGTGAGCAGCACGAAGCCGCACGCGAGGAACGTCAGCAGCGGCCGCAAGGTGGCGTTGAGCAAGCCGAGCACGACGGCCGTGATCGCGAAGGCGAGAAGCGCGTTCTCCCCCTCCACGGTGATCCCGGGAACCACGTACGCGGCGACCACGAGCGCGATCGCATTTATGAGCCAGCGGATGAGCAGATGCATGGGCCACCTCTCTCGCGAAACCGTCATTCCGGTACGTACCCACCCGCAAGCGCCAGCCTGCCTCCAAGGGCTATGATAGACGCATCGCGTTCCATGCGCGCCGAGAGAGGACGAACATCGGACCTTTCGTCACTTCATGGCTCAGGGACCATATCGTCAAGGAGGAGCTGGCGTTCGTACGGTTTGCGCGCTCCAGCCACCCGACAGAAAGGGCACAGCCGTGACAACGAACTCCCCGAGAGATCGGCAGCAGTACGCGCTTCAGACGATCTTCTCGTTCTTCCTGGGCCTGATGGTCCTCGCGTTCATCGGCATCGGCGTCAACACGTTTTATCTGCAACCCGATCCCGCGGACAACACAGAACTCCAACAGCTCTACCGCGAGCAAGAGCGGGTCTTCCAAAAGGATCCTGGCAGCGAGAGGATAAGCGCCGAGAGCCAGGCCGAGCGCGACCGCATCCAGAAGGAGATCGACACCCTCAACAAGCAGGCCGTGGCCGAGATGAGGATCTGGGCGCGTAACACGAGCATCGTTCTCATCCTCTTCGCGACCCTCGTGATGGGTATCTCGCTCATACGCAGTGAACAGTTGCGAGTGATATCGAACGGACTGCTCCTCGGAGGGTTGTTCACGATGATCTACGGTGTCGGGTGGATCATCTTCGGCGGAGAGTCCCTCGCCCGGTTCGGGGTCATCGTCTTCGCGCTTGCGATCACGCTGGCCCTGGGCTATCTGCGGTTCGTGCGAGGCAAGGCGCTGGAGACTCCCGCGACTGCGTCGGCGGGGGGAGTCGCGATATCGGCGTCGGTAGAGGACGGGGCGCTTGCGACGCTCATCGCCCGACTCGACGCGCTCGAGGCTCGTGCAGCCGCCGCAGCCGCGGCTCTGAGTGCGGGACGCGACGACCGGCTGGAGTGAACGGGGCGCCGCGCCCTCATCCGCGACATCCAGAGGAGCCCGCTCGACGGCGGGCTGCGGGTCACGCCGCATCACCGATCGGGCGCCCTGTCAGACCAGGGGGGATCGACGATGGCAACGGAGGCCGAAACGACAGCCGCCGGAGGCGGCTGTCTCCGTCTCTGTGTCCGCGAAGCGCTGGTTCGGCGACCTACGACTCCGCCTGCACCGGGTCCAAGAAACGCGCTACGTCCCGACGACCATACACAGGCTGACGGAAGGAACTCCCCTGCGCATAGGGTTTGCCGGGTCTAAAGCCTGCCGACGCAAGCAGACCGCGGATGTGCCCGAGCTCGGATTCGGACCGGGCGATCAGCCTGACCTCGTCGCCCTTCTTGTAGCGACCGGCGCCCTCGGCAGCCGCGCGCTCGACGCTCTTGCGCCGGACGTAGCCGTTTCGGCGGAAGTAGAAGCCCGACTCTTCAGCGACTGCCGAGTCCGAGTCCATACGCTGCGACCCCTATTCCCTCACTGTAGTGCCGCCTAACATTTTCCGCATCGCAGCCGCACGGCTCGCCGCTGGCCCTTGGTGTCTGGCACTCGAATGCGATTGGAGTCACCAGGAGACGCAAGTCGGTAACCTGCGGCCTCCAGTCCGGCCTCCTTCAGTTCATCTGAGAGGGCGAGACTCTCATGAAGCGCTCCAGCGTCAACCTGCGGGTTCATCTTCAGGATTGCATCGAGATCGAGATTCCCGCGCATCTGCTAGACACCTCCCCTGTGAGCGGACATGAACGGCGTGTAGCTGCCCGCTGCATGAACCGCGCCAACGTGCCCCAGCTTGCTCATGTAGTCGTCAAGCAGACTGTAGTAGCGCCGCACAGCACTATCAAGAGCGGGATTCGTTCCGAAGTCGTCAATGATCAGATCCATGTCACGCTCGAGAACATCACTGGAGATCCCATGCCCATGTGAGTGCCACCTTCGCGTGTCGTTCAGCTTCTTCGCGATGGCTGCGGCGCGCCGTTTCTTCCGCTGCGACAAGCCCAAGACGCCGTATGCCCGCGTGCTGGCCTCCGAGCACGTGACCGAGACCGCCAAGCGCCGACTCTCCCGACGCTATGACAAGCTAAACCCGGTCAAGCTCAAGCGCGAGATCGTCAGGCTGCAAAGGCGGCTCTACGAGCTCGTCTCACTGAAAGAATCGATCAGAAGAAGGGAGGTGCAGGCACCAGATCCTGACGACATCTATGATGAGTCAACGAAGATGACGTTCGACGACATTCTTACGTGAGGCAACGGGCCCCACAAGGCCGGACTAATAACGGTCGTTTCCACAGTCTGCGTATGCGTGCACTCTGCATCGACAGTCTATGTGATTCTCGCAGTAAGCATACCATCGCGAGCCTTCGGACAGCTCGCGGACCCAGCGAGTCGAGCGCGCCCACACCTGTCCCGACACGCCCCCGACCGCATGAGCTTGAACCGGATCCGTGAAGCCCGCGCGCACGAGTGACTCCCCGGACCTCCGGCATTCCAGAATATCCTCCGCCGTCCTCGCTTCGACACAAACAAAGAGGTCAGGGACGAAAACGTCTCTGACCTCGCGAGTTCTCATGGCGGGAGTGACGGGGCTCGAACCCGCGACCTCTGGCTTGACAGGCCAGCGCTCTAACCAACTGAGCTACACCCCCGAATGGGGCGATCCGCCGAGGCGGACAGCGAACGGGATTGTACATTGCCGCAGTCGCACCTGTCCAGCTTCCGGGCCAGCTTCCGGGCCAGCTTCCGGGTCGGCCTCATCCAGAGCCTCATCCAGGGTGGCTGACCTGCTCGATACACCGAGCGTCGGCACCGTTCGCCACCTCGACACCGGCACCCCGCTCTACGGAACCCTTGATGCGGGGCGCGAGCACGCGCGCCCACCTGCGGATCGCGTCCCAGTCCCGCCAGTCCCCCTCGGGCAGTCGCACGAGACGCGCTATCCAGCGAAGGATTCGGGGTAGCCGCTCACGGTCGATGCGACCGGCGAACAGTTGCACGTCGACCACGTCGAGCCGAGGGAACCGGCGAATGACCTCGTCGATCGCCCTTCGGGTGGTCTGCTCGACGTCAGGGTTGACGCTGTCGGGCCGCAACGTCCCCCCGACCGCGAAGAGAGCCAGCGGCCGGTCGGGGAGTTCCTCGGCATGCAAGACGAGGAACGAGCGGGCGCCCCTGACCCACCTCCCGCCGCGGATCGGAGCCCCGAGCACCACAAAATCGTAGAGGGTCGCATCGCCGACGTCGCCGACGTGAGAGACCGAGACCCCGATGCCCTCAGCGGCGAGCACCCGGCCGATCTCCTCGGCGATCTCCTTCGTGGTCTGCGTCAGCGACTCATAGGCGACGAGTGCGCGAACCATAGGCTCATACCCCCGGTGTGACGACCCCCGCCTCTTCGCCGATACCGGCGCGCGTGAGTACGGCGCCGTCGCGCACTGAATCGACTTCGGGGTCGTGCGTCATGATCGAAAACCTGGTCGGCGTTCTGCGATGACAATTCGCACACCATCCACGGTTTCCCTGCTTGTTGCTATGTCGAATCCGGCTGCGGCCCGACGTCTACAACCCGAGTCCGAGCTGCTCGCCGGGCGACGCGAAGCGCGCTGAGCCCGTTTCGTCGTCCGGCCCCTCGGGGGTCGGCTCTCCGGTCGGCGTCCCGTCGGCGCGCGGCGCCACCGCGTCACCAAGGATCGAGGCGAGTTCGCGAGCGTTGCGCGGCGCGTAGTCGTACCGGCAGTTGTTGAACATCACCCAGGTGCGCTCGGTGTCCTCGGCGAGCTGGCGGAGGGGGAATCTCCATTCCTCGAGCTCGCCACGCGTGTACAGGTAGTCGAACCGCTCAGCGGCGCTGCCGGTGCGCGCGTTCCACATCTCGCGGTTGCGGCCGTGGAGGCGCACGTAGGCCCAGGATCCCGTGGCGGCGGTGACCGGCGGCATCGTTGTACCCCTGGGAATCTGTGGCGCGTCGACCGCGACGTACGTCATGCCGCGGTCCGCGAGGAACTTCATCGTCGTCGCCAGGTTGCGCCCGGTGACCCAGGAGTTGTGGCGGAATTCGACGAGCACCTCCAGCCCGTCGAGCATCTCCTGTGCAAGCTCGATGCGCTCGAGATGCTCGTGCATACGCACGACATCGGTTGCCGAGACGTACGGCGGGTACTGCAGCAGCACCCCACCGAGCTTGCCCGCCCGCCGCAGCGGCTCCAGGCCGCTCACGAACAGCTCGAAGGCGTGCTCGACCATGCGCTCCGGAGGATTGCGTACGCGATCGCGCACGGTGACCTCGACCGGATAGTCCCGCAGATCCGGATGGAGCGCCCGCGCGTCGACTTCGTGACCGGTCATGAGCCCGTAGGCCTTGACGTGGAACGTGAAGTCCGTCGGTGTGCGCTGCGCCCACCGCTCGGCATACTCGGGACGAGGCAGACCGTAAAACGTCGAGTCCACCTCGACCGTGTCGAACCGCGCCGCGTAGTAGCGCAGCCTCGCTTCCGCCGAGGAGGCCACCTTCGGCGGGTAGTACGCTTCGACCATGGTCTTGTCGGTCCATGAGCATGTGCCGACGACGATGTCGCCCATACATGAGTTGTACCCGGGCGATGCTCGGGTATCAACCGTATACGCCTCCGGACGCCGGATCCGGGGCGAAGACGCCGATAAGGGAGGCCCCATGAAGCCCATCGTGGACCGGGACCTGTGCATCGGATGCGGCACATGCGAGGAGACCTGCCCGGAGGTCTTCCGGCTCGGTGACGACGGCATCTCGATGGTGATCAATCAGAACGTCGACCCCGAGCTCTACGGTTCCGTGCGTGACTGCATCGACCTGTGTCCGGTCGAAGCCATCGGCATAGAAGAGTGAGTGGACGCGACGCCCGGAAGCCGTGGATCTGACGTGTCTGACCATATGCGACTACCCGAGGACTACACCATCCCGCAGACAGACGACGCCCTGCTCGCCGAGTGCGACGTGCACGTGTTCCGCGCAAGCGGTCCGGGCGGTCAGTAGATC
>CAMTXY010000008.1:0-3224 GCA_947085795.1 uncultured Actinomycetes bacterium
GCCCAGGTGCTCTTCGAGCATATCGACCGCCTCGGCACCGACAACGCGCAGGGCGAGTTCTATCTCACCGACATGATTGCGATCTTCGAGTCCGGGGGCCTCGGCGTCGTGGCCGTCACGACCGGCGAGCCGCTCGAGACGCTCGGCGTCAACTCGCGCGTCCAGCTCGCCGAGGCGACCTGCGCGATGCAGGCGCGCATCAACGAGCGGCACATGCTCGCAGGCGTGACGATGGTCGACCCGTCGCTCGTGTGGATCGCCCCGACCGTCGAGATCGGCAGGGACGTCGTCATCGAGCCGATGACGTTCCTCATGGGCGAGACGCGCGTCGCGGACCGCGTCCACCTAGGCCCGAACACCCGCGTGACCGATTCCTTCATCGCCGAGGAGTCCCGTGTCGACTCCTCGGTTCTCGTCTCGGCGCGGGTCGGTCCACGGGTGAGCGTCGGCCCGGTCGCGTATCTGCGTCCCGGCGCCGTGCTTGAGGCTGACTCGAAGGCGGGCACGTGTGTGGAGATAAAGAATTCCACGGTCGGGGAAGGTTCGAGAGTGCCGCATCTGTCCTACATCGGGGACGCGACCATCGGTCGGGGCGCGAACGTGGGAGCTGGGACGATCACGTGCAACTACGACGGGGCGCGCAAGCACCGCACGGTCATCGGAGACGGTGCGTTCGTCGGCTCTGATACCATGCTGGTGGCTCCTGTGCGAATCGGGGACCAGGCGGTGACGGCCGCCGGCTCGGCGATCTCACACGATGTCCCCGACGGGGCGCTCGGCATCGAGCGGGCGGAACAGCGTTCGGTCGAGGGATGGGCAAAGCGACGACGGGCACGGCAACAGGACGACACATGAGGGAGCGGAAGTACACATGATCGACTCCGACAAACGGATGATGGTGTTCGCTGGCACGTCGAACCCGGAGCTGGCCGAAGGAGTAGCCAAGCATCTGGGCGTTGATCTTGGCAATGTGAAGATCGCCGAATTCGCCAACGGCGAGATATACGTGCGCTTCCTCGAGTCGGTGCGCGGCGCCGACGTGTTCCTCATCCAGTCGATCTGCGCACCGGTCAATTCGACGCTTATGGAGCTGCTCATCATGACCGACGCGGCCAAGCGCGCGAGCGCGCGGACGATCACCGCGGTCGTGAGCCACTACGGGTACGCGCGCCAGGACAAGAAGTCCGCAGCCCGCGAGCCGATCACCGCCAAGCTCGTGGCCGATCTCATGACCACCGCCGGTGTCGACCGCGTCATCGCCATGGACCTGCATCAGGGTCAGATACAGGGCTTTTTCAACCAGCCGGTCAACCACCTCACGGCTCTGCCGATCCTCGCGGACTATTTCGAGTCGCTCAACCTCGACGACTGCGTGGTGGTCTCGCCGGACGTCGGTCGTGTCAAGGTCTGCAAGAAACTCGCAGACATGCTCGGCGCGGAGCTCGCGATCATGCACAAAGGCAGGCCCGAGCACAACGTCGCCGAGATCACGCACGTTATCGGCGAAGTCCGGGACAAGGTCTGCATCGTGGCCGACGACATCATCGATACCGCCGGTTCGGTGACCGAAGGCGCCAAAGCGCTCATGAACGCGGGTGCTAACGCGGTCTACGTCACCGCCACCCACGGCATCTTCTCGCAGCCGGCGTACGAGCGTATCGAGTCGTCGCCGATCACCGAGGTCGTCGTCACCAACACCCTGCCCGTTCCCGACGAGTGCCGAGGAGGCAAGATCCGCGTGCTGTCCGTGGCTCCGCTCATTGCGCACGCCATTCAGAACGTGTACAACAACGAGTCCGTCTCCGAGCTGTTCGATCCCGACTTCCAACTGTGAGCCGACGAAAGCGGCTGACCGCCACGGCGGCGGGCGCACATGAAAGGAGCACGACAAGAACATGACAGAGTCCGCCATCATAGGCGCCCTGCCCCGCGAGGTGACCGGTAAAGCCAACCGCCGCCTCGCTGCCGAGGGTCTCATCCCGGCCGTGCTCTACGGCCCAGCGCGCGATACCGTGTCACTTTCGCTCGTTCGCCACGATTTCGAGCTGTTCATGCAGCACCAGGCGGGAAATCCCGGCCTCGTCGAGCTCAACATCACCGGTGTGTCCGAACCGGTCAACGCGATGATCAAGCAGATCCAGATGAACCCGGTCAAGGGCCGGGTCATGCACGTCGACTTCCTTGCGATCCGCATGGACCGCCCGGTGCAGACCGCCGTCACCCTGCATTTCGTCGGCGACGCCCCCGGCGTCAAAGAGGGCGGCGTCATGCTGCACGAGGTGCGCGAGGTCAACGTCGAGGCCCTTCCTTCGGACCTGCCCGACTTTCTCGAGGTCGACATGTCGGACCTAAAGATGGGTTCGACCATGACGATCGGCGAGATCGTCACGCCCGCTGGTGTGACGATTCTCGACGATCCTGACGGCGTGATCTGCTCGGTGACGACACCGAGGGTCGAGCCGACCGAGGAGGAGGCCGCCGAGGCGATGGCCGAGCCTGAGGTCATCGGTGTCGCCGCCGCGGATTCCGAGGAGGCCTGAGGCGCCGCTCATGTCGTGGATGGTCGCCGGGCTCGGTAACCCGGGTCCAGAGTACGCGCACACCCGCCACAACGCCGGCTTCATGGTCGTCGATATGCTCGGCGACAACCTGCGCGCCGGATACTGGAAGGACGAGGCGGGTTCGCTGACCGCCTCGGTCCGTGTCGGCGACGGCGTGATCGTGCTGGCCAAGCCGCTCACGTTCATGAACGTGTCGGGCAAGGCTCTTAGGAAGCTCGCCGACACTTACAGTGTCGCCGTCGAGGAGACCATCGTCGTGCACGATGACATCGACCTGCTCGCAGGGGACGTGCGCGTCAAGCGTGGCGGAGGTCACGGCGGCCACAACGGGCTGCGGTCGATCACCGACGCACTCGGTTCGGACGGCTACATCCGGGTTCGCATCGGTGTGGGGAGGCCACCGGGCCGCATGGCCGCAGCCGACTACGTGCTGCAGCCGCTTCGCGGTGCGATGCTCGAGGAGTTCGCATCCTGCATTCCCGCAGCGGCCCAGGGCGTGATGCACATTCTCGAGCACGGGGTCGACTCGGCGATGCGGGAGTTCAACGCAGGGTAGGCCATAGTGCGAGATCTCCGGCGTTCGGCTGGACCCGCTGTCGATCGTGCAGGCACGTCAGCGCAAGCAGGTCAGCGCAGGTAGCCCATCGGGTCGACCGGGGCGCC
>CAMTXY010000009.1:0-2534 GCA_947085795.1 uncultured Actinomycetes bacterium
CAATGTCGAATGCGATCGGGGTCGATACCGGTGCGCGCAACGATCATTCCGAAGAGAAGGAACGAACCAGTGGCCAGAGGGACGATGGCTGCGGTGGCCGTGCGGAAGGGATAGTCGACAAGCACGCCTACGAGGGGCAAGGTCGCACCGACCGCAACGAACAGTACAGCCGGCGAGCCCCACCGTACGAGGTCAGCGGCGGCCCTGCGTGTGTTTTCATTCACCAGAAGCATCGCGACCGCGAGGGTGACCGTGAGGAGCGGGCCGAGTCGGAGCAGCCCGACTCCACCACCCACTCCGGTGGCGAACACCATCTTGTCACCGAGGAGGGAGAAGGCTGCCACCCACGGCAGCACGGTCGCAGGCGTCGCGGCGACCCGGGTAATCGCATACCACGCGACCACTGAGAGCAGCGGCAACGCAGAGAGCGGTCCGATACCGATCACGGCCACGCCGATCAGCGCCGCGAAGAGCAGCACGAGGGTGTCGTGGGTCGACGCGTCGGGCCGCAGGACGCGACCGCTTGCCGGCAACGTGGTCACCGTCGCGGCGCACCCGTCCCGAGCAGCACGATGGCGGCAAGCGGCATCCGGAGTGCCTCGAGTAGACGAGCCGACTCGTGCAGTTCGCTGGTCCTGGTCGAGCCAGCCTGCACGGCCAGCACCACGCCGTCGACTTCTCCGGCAAGCTGACCGGTCTCGGCTCCGCCGAGTAGGGGAGCTGCATCCACCACCACCACCGTGGATTCACCTCTTAGAGTCCGGAGCGCATCGCGAGCAGCCGGATCGGCGCAGTCGCTCACCACTTGCACCGACGAACTCTCAGTGCCTAGACGCTCTCTCATCTCGTCGCCGGGCACCCCCCATGCGACGGCAGCAACGCGTTCGCCGCGGTCGGCGAAGGCTTTCGCGAGGTTTACGGCGACTGCTCCGCTCCGCACTGAGCTCGAGGGTGCGGCGACAGCGTAGGCGACTGCTGTGGCACCGGAGTGCTCAGACAGCATGACCGAGAGTAGGGCGAGCGTGTCGGCGAGAGGGAAGGTATCGGTCCCGGACGAGTCGAACACCGGCACGCCGGGAAGTGCCTGGCGGAGCGTCTCGGCTTGACGAACTCGGTCGTCGACCTGCTCCTGGACGAATGCAGCTGCGATTCCGAGAAACAATCCAAGCGTTAGCCCGAGCACGGCGTTGCGGGTGATTCCGCTGTCGGCGTTCGTGGACTCAGCCGACGTCGACAGGTGGGCCCGCGAGGTGTCCATTCCCATGAGTGCGGAGAGGTCGGCAAGTCGTGTGTCCAGGTTGGCGGTACCCCTGGTAACGCTTAATCCAGCCAGATCCAGCGCTGTCGCATCAAGCCGCTCGAAAAAAGCGATCGTGTCATCAGATGCCTTGTCGCCGGCCGAGGCCACGACTGCCTGGTACCGCTCAAGATCTGCCAACAAGGCCGAGTTCGTGTAAGCGACGTAGGACTCCGCGACGCTGTTGGCCATTCTTGCGGTCCGCTCGCCGTCAGTGCCCGTGGCGGCTATCGCGATCGTCCCGCGGCTCGTTACCGCAGCGGGGGCGATGGACACTGCGGCCCGCAGCGAAGCGACAGACTCGCCGGAGGCATCGGCTGCAAGCGACATCACCTGAACGGAGCGCGCGATCTCCACTTCACGCTCGAGTGCGACGTCCGCTGACATCGGGATGATGATGCTTTCCGCTCGTATTGATGGCACAGTCACCACGGCGCGAGACGTCACCTCGTCTGCAGACATGAAACTGACGATAATCGCTGCTGCGGTGACCAGTAGGGTCACGACGATGATCGTGAGGCGTCGCCTGCTCAGCATTCCCAGGTAGTCGGACAACTCCATGGCGTGACTCCCGTCGCTGTGGGCCGTTCGGGCTCGACCTATTAGGATACGGCATGCTCGCCGCACAGGGGGTTACGTTTGCGTAACGCGGTGACCGGTCCCTCGGACCCCTCTGCCGATGCTGATATGATGGCACAGCCGACCCGACCGCTGAAGGAAGCGAGATCCGCGTGCGTCTCATTGATGACAGGAATCGCCTGGTTGGACTAGTTAACCCGATAGATCTGCTCGTTCTGGCGGTGTTTGTCGTCGCGTTGCTCGTCGCCGCAAACGTACTGTTCGGCGTATTCGAGTTTGGTGAGGCCGCCCTGGTCGACGTACAGTTCGATGTGACGGCCTTGGGTGTTCGAGGATTCGAGCCGGAACAGGTTCAGGTCGGAGATGAGATCTACTCCGTTGTCGCCGGACGTCTTGGCGAGATTGTGGCAGTGAATGCATACCCATCTCAGGTTGAGCTACTTGGCGAGGACGGTCAGGTTGAAGTGGTCGAGAGCAAACTCCTGACTGACGTTCGTATGACGGTTCGCGGGCGTGGATCAGCTGATGCGCTCGGCTATCTGGTGGGTGGCGTGCGGATCCAGAACAACACGCGGCTTGACATCGTCACGTCAGAGTTCGAGGCCGAGCGCGCATACGTCTCCTCCGTCGAACCGGCGAAGGACTGATGGGCGGGGTG
>CAMTXY010000010.1:0-3230 GCA_947085795.1 uncultured Actinomycetes bacterium
CGCCTTAGCCGACGTCAGACTCCAGGCCGCCCTCCCTCGCGACGCCCGTGCCGCTCCCCCCCCCGATGTTCTCCGCGGGCACGCCGGAGGGGACCCCCTGCTCGAAGATGCTCGCGCCAGCGTGGTGCTCCTCCCAGGTCACTGCTGCTCCGGCGGCCTCGATGATTCGCTGCGTGGCTCGCACGCACTCGGGTCCGATGCCGTCGCCGGGGATGAGTGTCACCAGCCGCTTACCGTCAATGCTGACCATGGGAACCATCCTCGTGGGTAGGGAGGGACGCTAATGGAGTGCCACAACGGTGCTCAATCTGTGCAGCTCACCGTCCCGAGATAGTAGCCGTTCTGGCCATCGAATTCCATATGCCGAGGAACCCGGCGCGAACATCAGCTCCCGCGTCGCGTCCACCCTTCGTGCAGCCGATCGTGTCGTAGGGGTGCGAGGCAACGAGCGTCTGCTAAAGTTGCCGTGCGAGCAATTTGCATCATCGATCGGGAGGCTAAGTGGACTTCGACGCTTTGATTCGAAGCGAGTTGGATGGCATGGTGCCCTACGCGCCTGGGCTGCGTGTGAGTGAGGTCCGCAAACGCTCCGGTCGCGAGACGATTCTGAAACTCTCGAGCAATGAACATCCATGTGGGCCGGTCCCCGGTGCGTTGCGCGCGATGGAAGCTGTTCTACCGCGGCTCAACCGCTATCCGGACGGCTCCGCGCGCGCCCTGCGCCGCCGTCTGAGCAAGGGGTTGGGCTTCGGTGTCGAGCACATCGTCGTCGGTAACGGATCCAACGAGCTCATTCGTCTCATAGCGCAGGCGGTGCTACGCCCTGGTGACGAGGTCGTGTTCGCATGGCCGAGCTTCGTGGTCTATCCGATGGTCGCCCAGATGTTCAATGCGACCGCGGTCAGAGTCCCGCTCAACGATGCTGACGCTCACGATCTCGATACGATGCTCGCTGCGATCACCGAGCGCACGAGGCTCGTGTTCCTGTGCAACCCCAACAACCCGACCGGGACGATCTACCACACACTGGCGTTCGAGCGCTTCCTCGAGCAGGTGCCCGGCCACGTCCTCATTGTCGTCGATGAGGCCTACTTCGAGTTCGTCTGTGACGAGCACTACCCTGACACTCTTCGCTACTTCGATGGAGAGCGCCCCGTGTGCGTGCTGCGCACCTTCTCGAAGATCTACTCGCTTGCCAGCCTCCGCGTGGGTTACGGTATCGTTCCCGAGCCGGTGCGAATTGCCATCGACAAGCTGCGTGAGCCGTTCAACGTCAACACCGTCTCGCAGATCGCGGCGTACTACTCGCTCGCTGACTCGGCGGAGGTCGATCGCCGCAGGCGGGAGAACCGGGAGAACAAGGCGACGTTGTACGAGGGTTTCGAACGGTTCGGTATCGACTACGTGCCGTCGGAGGCGAACTTCGTCTACTTCAAGACCGAAAAGCCGGTAGAGGTGTTCGAAGCCCTTCTGGAGGAGGGAGTGATCGTCCGCGATTTCGGAATCGCCCCCGCGTTGCGTATCGGTATCGGCACTCCAGAAGACACAGAAATCACCATCGCGGCGTTCGAGGCTGTCGTTGCGCGACTTGGCATGATCTAGAACGGATGAACGCATGAGATTCTCGACCGTATGCGTGATCGGAGTGGGGCTCATCGGCGGCTCGTTCGCCGCAGCCTGCAAGCGGCTTGACAGCACTGTACGTGTCTTCGGCATCGACACCGACCCCGATACGCTCGCCATCGCTCTTGAGCGCGGTCTGATCGACGAAGGCGCAACGCCTGCGGACGCGTCTGCGTCGATCTGGCTCGGACCCGAGGGCGCCGGGTCTGGCGCGTGCGATCTTGTCGTGCTTGCGACACCGGCTTCAAGCGCCGAGGAGTGGCTGCGCACCCTCGGGCTGAGCAGGTACGGGGGTGTCGTAACCGACGTCGCGTCCACGAAGCGCGGTGTGCTTGCGGCGGCCGAGTCGTATCTGGGGCCCCCTGCCGCCTTCGTCGGGGGACATCCGATGGCGGGCTCCGAGGCGAGCGGGGTGGAGGCGGCGCGCGCCGATCTGTTCGACGGCGCCTACTACGTGTTGACTCCAGCTCAGGACACCGACATGGACGCGTACCGGCGGCTACACTCGTTCATCAGCGCTCTGGGCGCGCGGGTCATCTCCGTCGACGTCGCTGCGCACGACGAGGCTGTCGCGATCATCAGCCATGTGCCCCATGTGACCGCCTCAGCGCTCGTCGACTTGGCCAAGGCGCACGCGGGTGAGGGTGACGAGCTTCTGCGGCTGGCAGCCGGCGGTTTCAAGGACACGACGCGCATCGCTGCCGGCAGTCCCGACCTGTGGACCGGCATCTGTCTTGACAACGCCGATGCGCTCGCCAAAGGCATCGAGGAGCTGCGGAAGGTCCTCGGCGACTTCGCGCGGATGGTTCGGGAGCGTGATGCCGAGGCGGTCCGCGCATGGCTCGCGCACGCCGCCGACGTCCGTCGCGCGCTGCCGGCACAGTGGGTGCCCGCCACCGAGCGTCTCACCGAAGTGATCATCCCGATCATCGACCGCCCGGGCGTCGTGAGCGAAGTGACCACCGCGGTCGGTCGCGCGGGCTGCAACATCGAGGCGATCGAGATCGACCACCAGTCCGAGGACAGGGCGTTGCTCGTGCTCGTGCTCACCGACGAGGGCGACATCGACCGGCTCGTGGCGGACCTGACCGCCCGCGGGTACGAACCGAGGGTACTGCCCCTCGAGCCTTCGGAGTGACGCGCTGATGAGATTCTCCGTCCGCAAACCGCCTTCTTCGCTTCGCGGCGAGATCCGCGTGCCCGGTGATAAGTCGTTGTCGCACCGTGCGATCCTGTTCGCCGCGATGGCGTCGGGTATCTCGCACGTGGCCGGACTGCTCGACAGCGCCGACGTACGTTCGACCATCAGGGCTGTCCGTGCCCTCGGGGCTTCGGTCGAGTTCGGCACGAGCGACTCTCCGGACGCCGTCGGGCTGTCCGCTGCTGTCACCGGCTGGGGGGATGCCGGCCCGAAGCCCGGAAAGGGCCCCATCGATTGCGGCAACAGCGGGACCACCGCTCGCCTGATCATGGGAGTGCTCGCCGGCTGGCCCGTGACCGTGACGCTCGTCGGCGACGAGTCGCTGTCCACCCGGCCGATGCGCCGGGTCACAGATCCGCTCTCACGGATGGGTGTGAGCTTCGAAAGCAACAACGGATGTCTGCCA
>CAMTXY010000011.1:0-1749 GCA_947085795.1 uncultured Actinomycetes bacterium
GCGCGTCGGCGTGCGTGGCGAACGTGCGCCGCACGAAGTTCGAGCCGATGAACCCGGCGCCGCCGCATACGAGCAGCTTCATCCGCTCTTCACGCCCCAGTCGTATCCGATCTCCGGGTCGTTGTAGGGGCGGCGGTACTCGTCGGGATTCTCGTAGTCGAAAAGCTCGGTGGCGACGTTCACGATGTAGGCCGGCTCGGTGCCCACGGCCGTGAAGCCGTGGTAGACGTCGGGCGGGATGATGATCATGCGCTGCCGCTGCCAGCCGATCACGAACTCGTCCGTCTCGCCGCGCGTGGGCGAGCCCTCGCGGACGTCGTGCAGCACGACCTTGGCCATACCGCCCACGCACACGAAGTGGTCGGTCTGCTTCTTGTGGTAGTGCCACGCCTTCACGACGCCCGGGTAGACCATCGTGACGTAGCACTGCCCGAAGCGCTCGAAGTCAGGGTCGTCTGAGCGCCACATCTCCATGAGCAGCCCGCGCTCATCGGGGACGACCTTGAGGTCTTTGACGATCACGCCGTCTATCATGTTGGGACCCTTTCGCCCGAACGGTGTTGATTCATGCTAGCGCACCAGGAGCGCATAGGCATCTTGGCGCCGGCTGTTGGCGCCCACAGGCGAGGCGACCCCGAACGCGAGTATCTCATTGTCGGTCAGACCAGTCGTCATCGACGGACTTCTGCTTCAGGTTCTCCGAGCCGATGTTTTCCTCGAAGACCACGACGTTGCAGGACTCCGGGTTCACCGCAGAGGGATAGCGGATTGCCTGGATATTCGCGAGTCGCGCGGCGTCACCGATCTCGCGAGTGAGGTCTGTCGAGTCGCCACAGAGATCCTCGATGGAGACGCCCAGCTCCGTGAGCGTGTCTGCGTTTGTCAGGTCGAGAACTCGTTCAAATCTGACTGCCACGGCGACTGACAACCCCGGCTTCTTGATCACCAGGCCCACGTACGCGCTGTGCTTCTCGAACTCTTGTCTGGCCAGCGCCGCGGTGCAGGCGAGATACAGTGCGGGGACACCCGGTCTGTTATACCGGCCTCCCTGGAGGCGGCTTCCCTCGGTACTGAGCGGCTCCCGACCCCGAGAGACATGGCGAAACAGCGTCGCATGCAATTCGACTATGCGCATTTCACACCACCTTCAAGTGCCCAACGTGGTGGAGGGGAGCACCGCGCAGAGTCCTAGTATTCGCCTCCATCCGCAAGCGCTTCAAGAACAGCGATGACTTCCTCGACTCGACCGCTTTCGAGCAGATCGATGGGAGCTTCACCTCGCAGGGCCGGACTCGCTGCGCGCAACCAGCGCCGCGCTTCGGAAGAGTCAGTCAGATCCCCGAGTAGATACTGAACGCGCGCAAGCCCCCTCAGAGAGCGGGCGGCATTCCCTCGCGCCGAGGTCCTGGCATCATCCGATCGCGCCCAACGTGCAACTGAACGCCGGTCACGACCGACGATCGCCCCCAATTCCTTCTGCGTGAGTCCCAGCCAGGCCCTGAGCTCATCGATGTCCAGCGGCGAACTCTCGAGCACGCTCTTGACAGGGGTCTCTAATGACTTCGTCCTGGTCATCGCAGCTCACCTCCATGTTCATTTCTGAATGTCACCTGCAATGCACACTTTATGCCACATGATATGTCGCGTCAAATGTCCAAGCAGACTCAGAAGCCGTCCTGTTGAGGCATGTCAGCTTCGCTTCTTGTACGGACCTCGGCCCTCATGCGCAACGAACGCGAGGGCCTGTCC
>CAMTXY010000012.1:0-2475 GCA_947085795.1 uncultured Actinomycetes bacterium
CGGGTTCGGATACCCGCACCCCGCCGGCTACCGTCACATACACGTCCTGCCCGCCGAAGGAGACACCCGCGCGGCTCTCGAGCACCGCGAGTATCTGAAGCAGCCGCGACGTGTCGATACCCGTCGCAACACGCCTGGGCATCTGCAGATGGGTGGGGGTGACGAGCGCCTGGACCTCGACGAGCAAGGGGCGCGAGCCTTCCATCGCCACCATGACCACCGATCCGGGGTGCGGCTCGGCGCGGTCGTCGAGAAAAGCGAGGAGGGGTTTCCGACCCCCACGAGTCCGCCGTCGGTCATCTCGAACACGCCGATCTCCGAGACCGACCCGAAGCGGTTCTTCACGGCGCGCACGATCCGGTACGCGTGGTCGCGGTCCCCCTCGAAATACAGCACCGCGTCGACCATGTGCTCCAGCACCCGCGGACCGGCGATCGCGCCGTCTTTGGAACGCAGCAACCTCGCGCTCGACGGCGGTGATGTCGATCTCCGGCAGAAGCGTGACGCCGTCGCATGCGAGACCGAGCCGCTTCGCCCTCACCGCCGAGCAACACGAGCGACCCGGGAACGAGCCCGCCTCCGAGCACGCGATCGGATTCGGCGATACCGCTCGTCGACCGATCCACAGTCCCTACGGTGGCCTCGGCGACGGGGACGGCCCGCGCGGCCTGACGTGCCGGACCGGACGCAGGCGCCTCGGTCTCTTCGGCAAGGGTGCCGTACAGCCCGCAGTCCGGACATCGCCCGTACCACGTGAGCGCGGAGCTGCCACATTCCTGGCAGCGCCACACGACGCGCGGCTTGGCGCTCACCTCACACGCCCGTCGCGCCGCCGACCGTGGAATCACCCCTGCTGCGCCGTGACGTCTTCTTCGGCATCGTCGCCTTCGGGGCCGCGTCGCCTGTCGGGGCGACAGCCACCTGCGGCGTTCCGGTTCCCTTGCGGAAGTCGAGTGCGTCGCCGTCGGCGTGCACCTCGATCACATCGCCGGCCTGCCACTGTCCGGCGAGGATCTGCTCGGACAGCGGGTCCTCGACGAGACGCTGGATGGCGCGACGCAGCGGGCGTGCTCCCAATGTCGAATCGAACCCCTTGGCAGCGAGCAGGTCGCGGGCCTCGGATGTCAGCGTCACGCCCATGCCATGCTGCGCGAGCTGATCGCGCAGACGCGCCACCATGAGGTCGACGATGGACTTGATCTCCTCGCTCGTCAGGTCGTGGAAGACGATCACCTCGTCGACGCGGTTGAGGAACTCGGGGCGGAACATCTTCTTGAGCTCGCCGGTCACACGCGACTTGATGTCCTCGTACTCGATGCCTTCGCGCTGGTCGCTGCCGAAGCCGAGTTTCTGGCTCTTGACGATATCACGTGCGCCGACGTTGCTTGTCATGATGATGATGGAGTTCTTGAAGTCGACCTTGCGGCCCTGGGCGTCGGTCAACCGGCCCTCTTCGAGAATCTGCAGTAAGACGTTGAACACGTCGGGGTGTGCTTTCTCGATCTCGTCGAACAGGATGACGCTGTACGGGCGTCGCCTGACGATCTCGGTGAGCTGCCCTCCCTCGTCGAAGCCGACGTACCCGGGCGGCGACCCGATGAGCCGGGACACGGTGTGTTTCTCCATGTACTCGCTCATGTCGAGCTGCACAAGAGCGTCTTCACTGCCGAAGATGAACGCCGCGAGCGCTTTGGCCAGCTCGGTCTTACCCACACCACTCGGTCCGAGGAAGATGAACGAGCCAGCGGGGCGACGGGGGTCTTTGAGCCCGGCGCGCGCGCGACGGATCGCCTTGGAGACGGCCGTGACCGCCTCGTCCTGGCCCACGATGCGCTCGTGCAGCGATCCCTCCATGCGCAGGAGCCTCTCCGTCTCCTCCTCGGTGAGCGCCGTGACGGGAACGCCGGTCCACATCGAGACGATGTCGGCGATCTCGTGTTCGGTCACCTCGACGAGACGCCGGTTGTCGGGCTTGAGCCACGCCTCTTCCATCGAACGCTTCTCCGAGAGGATCTGCTTCTCTTTGTCGCGCAGGCTCGCGGCCTTCTCGAACTCCTGCGCCTCGATGGCGGCCTCCTTCTCGCCGCGTACGCGGCGCAGGCGCTCCTCGACCTCCTTGATGTCCGGAGGCGCCGTCATCATCTTGATGCGCATCTTCGAGCCGGCCTCATCCATAAGATCGATCGCCTTATCAGGCAGGAAACGGTCGGAGATGTAGCGGTCCGCCAGGTTGGCGGCGGCGTCGATCGCGCCATCGGTGATGCTGACGCGGTGGTGCGCCTCGTAGCGGTCGCGCAGACCCTTGAGAATCTCGACCGTCTCGGCGACACTCGGTTCTCCGACCATGATGGGCTGGAAGCGCCGCTCGAGCGCGGAGTCCCTCTCGACGTACTTGCGGTACTCGTCGAGCGTGGTGGCCCCGATGGTCTGGAGTTCGCCGCGCGCGAGCGCCGGCTTGATGATGCTCGCGGCGTC
>CAMTXY010000013.1:0-2129 GCA_947085795.1 uncultured Actinomycetes bacterium
GCCCTCGTCGGCTCTCGATGCGTTCGACCGTGCCGCCCGAGAGGAGACCGCACACGCACTCGGCCACCTCGCGTATATGGACCGGTTTGGCTCAACGGCCGGCAACCTGAAGACGGCTGCCTCCGGCGAGGACTACGAGTGCGAGGACATGTACCCCGGCTTCGCCGAGGCGGCTGAGGCTGAAGGTTTCCCCGAGATTGCGTTCTACTTCCGCTCTGTAGGCCGCTTCGAGAAACAGCATCGCGACGAATATCGCGCGGCGCTCGAGGATCTCGGCTCGTAAGTGACCGTCCTTCCCGACAGCATCGGCATCAAGGCGCTCGACGCGACAGCGATCGAGCGCCTTGTGCGAGACGCTGGGCATGCGCCGTATCGGGCGCGCCAGCTGATCCGCTGGCTCTACCGACGGGCCGCGTCCTCGTACGACGAGATGACCGACCTGCCACAAGACCTGAAAGAGCATCTGTCGGCAGACGCGCCGCTTGCGCTTCCCGACCTCGTGTCGAAGCAGGTCTCTCGGCTCGACGAGACTCGCAAGTACCTGTGGCGGCTATCAGACGGAGTTACCATCGAAAGCGTCGGACTCCCTGAGGGTCGCCGCCTGACCGTCTGTTTCTCGACACAGGCGGGCTGCGCCATGGGCTGCTCGTTCTGCGCGACCGGAAGTCACGGGTTGGTGCGGGACCTCGCTCCGGGAGAGATGGTCGACCAGGTCAATCTCGTGGCGCTCGATCTCGGGCAGCGGGCGACAAACGCGGTTGCGATGGGACAGGGAGAACCGTTTGCGAACTACGACCGCTCGCTCGCGGCTTTGCGCTTCATGAACAGCCCCGACGGTCCCGGCATCGGTGCGAGACACTTGACGGTGTCCACGTGCGGCCTCGTGACGGGGATCACCCGCTTCGCCGAAGAGCCCGAGCAGTTCACGCTAGCAGTCTCTTTGCACTCCGGCGTTCAGCGGACGCGCGACGAACTGATGCCTGGTGTGCGTGGCGTCCCTCTGACCGCACTGCACGCTGCCCTCGCCGCCTACGTCCTTCGCACGGGGCGCCGGCCGACGCTCGAGTACGCGCTCGTCTCCGGGGTGAACGATTCCACCTCCGAGCTCGATGCGCTCGTCGCATTCTGCGCAGAGCTCCACTGTCACGTGAACCTCATCCCCGTGAACCCGGTCGCGGGCACCGCCTTCGAGCGAGGAGCGGGCGATCGAGTCCGCGCCTTCCGCGACGCTCTTGTGCGCTCGGGGACGGGAGCAACCATTCGTGGCGAGCGAGGCACCGACATCGACGCGGCATGCGGGCAGCTACGCCAGCGTCACGCTTCCGGGTGACGCCGGTTGTCTTCGGGCTTCGCCGCGGGCCCGCCAGGCTTCCCGCCGATTCCGAATCGCGCGGGAACCGGAAGCGGGCAGACGCTGCCGGCGGCTGTGCACTCAGAGCACGTTTCGAAGTCCCCGGTTCCAAGCGGCGCTCGCTCCCCTGAGGCCATGCGGCGCCAAATGCCGATGAGGCGTCCTTCGATTCGGCTCGAGTCCTCGCCCGAGAACTCGAACGTGACCCTCTCGAGCGTGCCGTCCGGACCGATGCCTTCGGGCCGGACGAACACGACCTCGACGCGGGCCGCCCCTGAGCGCAGCGCGGCGAGCGCATAGCACGCTGCCTGCAATTCGTAGCGTGCTTCAAGACAGGCTGCCTCGGACGAACCGGTCTTGTAGTCCACGACGAGGTGATCGCCGCCTTCTCGGACGTACGCGTCGATAGAGCCAAGCAGCGTGAAGCTCTCCTCGCCTTCTCCGATGCGCAGCGCAAACGGGTACTCGAATCGCCCGCCATGCCGGGCCACCCGCATCGCCACGTCGGAATCCAGGTAGGCGTCGACCGCCACCTGAAGCCGCTTCGCGGACGCTGCGTCGAGTCCGTGGTTGCTCGCGATGGCGGTGACTCGCGTCTCGTCGGGTCGAACTCCACCCGCCTCGCCCGCCCACTGAAACAGGTGGCCGGGTTGGCCTGGACAGCATGGTCCGGTTCTTAGGTGATGGACTGCTCGTCATGCAGCTGTCTGTTCCGTCCGTAGTGTAGCCCAGTAGACCTCGTCAGGGGTCCGGTCATCAAGCCCTTGATGCCTGCGCC
>CAMTXY010000014.1:0-4348 GCA_947085795.1 uncultured Actinomycetes bacterium
GGGTAGTGCGCTTTGAGATACGCCGTCTGCATGGCGATGAGACCGTAGGCGGCAGAGTGGGACTTGTTGAACGCGTACTCGGCGAACGGCTCGATGTCGTTCCACATCCGCTCGGCGAGCCCTTGGTCGAAGCCGTTGGCGGCCGCACCCTCGACCCAATCGGTCTTGAGGGCGGCCAGGACGTCGACGAGCTTCTTGCCCATGGCCTTGCGCAGCTTGTCGGCCTTGGCCGCCGAGAATCCGCACATCTCCATCGAGATGCGCATGACCTGTTCCTGGTAGACGACGGTGCCGTACGTCTCTTCAAGCACGGGCTTCAGGCGCTCGTCGTAGTAGGTGACCTGGCGACGGCCGTGCTTTCGTTCCACGAAGTCGTCGACCATGCCGGATCCGAGCGGCCCGGGGCGGTAAAGCGCGAGGATGGCGACGACGTCGCCGAACGTCTCGGGACGTATCTTCTTGAGCAGCTGGCGCATGCCGGCGGACTCGACCTGGAACACGCCCATCGTGTCGCCGCGACGCAGCAGGTCAAAGGTGGCTTCATCATCGAGCGGGATCTCGTCCGGGTCGATGCGCACGCCATGGTTCTGCTCGATGTTGTCGATCGCGTCGGCGATGACCGTCAGGGTGCGCAGGCCGAGGAAGTCGATCTTGAGTAGACCCAGCCGGGCGACGGTAGGACCGTCCCACTGGGTGATGACCGCCCCGCCTTTCGTGTCGTACTTGACCGGCACATGCTCGAAGACCGGGTCGGGGCAGATCACGACGCCTGCCGCGTGCACGCCTTCGCCCCGGACGATGCCCTCGAGTGAGTACGCGGCGTCGACGATGCGTTTGGTGTCCGGATTGGTCTCGTAGTCCTCCTTGAACTCCGCGTTCTGCGCGAGTGACGACCCGATGGTCGCCTTCTGGTCGTCGCCGATCATCTTGGAGATACGGTCGGGCATCCCGTAGGGGTAGCCGAGTACGCGGCCGGCGTCGCGCACGGCGGCACGCGCCTTCATGGTGCCGAAGGTAATGATCTGAGCGACCTTGTCCTCGCCGTAGCGATCGCGTACGTAGTCGATGACCTCGCCGCGGCGCTCGTCGTCGAAGTCGATGTCGATATCGGGCATCTCGCTGCGCTCGGGGTTCAGGAAGCGCTCGAACAGCAACCCGTTGGCGATCGGATCGAGACTCGTGATGCCGAGCGAGTACGCGATGATCGAGCCTGCAGCCGAACCGCGACCCGGGCCGACACCGATGCCCCGGTCCTTGGCCCACTGCACGAAGTCCGCGACGATGAGGAAGTACGGCGCCAACCCTTGGTCGTCGATGACCGACAACTCGTAGTCGAGACGGGTGCTTACCGCGTCGGGAACCGGGTCGCCGTACCGCGTCCTGAGGCCCTTGACGCACCGTTCGCGCAGGTACGTCTCTTGCGTGTGCATCTCCGGTACGGAGAACACCGGCAGGTGCATCTCGTCGAAGGTCATGTCGACCGAGCACTTCTCGGCGATCTGAAGTGTGTTGGCAAGCGCCTCGGGATACGTCGACATGACCTCGGCCATCTCGGCGGCCGACTTCATGAAGAACTCGTCGCAGGAGAACCTCATGCGCTTGGTGGCGTCGAGCGTGGTGCCGGTCCCGATGCACAGCAGCAGGTCCTGCGTGGTGGCGTCCTCGCGCGAGAGGTAGTGGATGTCGTTGGTCGCCACGAGCGGTAGCCCGAGCTCCGCGCCGATCGAGGCGATCTCGGCGCTCAGTCGCGCTTGCGTCGCTCCGTTCTCGGTCGTGATACCCTGATCCTGTATCTCGAGGTAGAAGTCGCCGGGCGCGAAGACCTGCGCGTACTTCTGCGCCCATTCGCGCGCCTGTTCCGGAACGCCCATCTCGATGGACTTGCTCACGATGCCGCTCAGACACGCGCTCGTGCCGATGAGACCCCCGCTGTATCGTTCGAGCAGCTCGATATCGACCTGTGGCTTGTAGTAGAAACCCTCGACCGCAGCCGCGCTCACGAGCGCCTTGAGGTTGCGGAACCCTTCGTTGTTCTTGGCAAGCAACAGCAGGTGGTAGAGCTCGGGTTTGCCGTCTCGCCTCAGACGTGAGTGGGGCACGAAGTAGACCTCGCAGCCGATGATGGGCTTGATGCCGGCAGCGGTCGCCTTGCGGTAGAAATCGACGACCCCGTACATGTACCCGTGGTCGGTGACGGCGAGCGCTGGCATCTCGTACTCGACCGCACGTTCGACGAGATGCTCGACCCGGGCCGCGCCGTCGAGCAGCGAGTAGACGGAGTGCGTGTGCAGGTGGACGAAGGACATGCTAGCGCTCGCCCTCTTCCGCCTGCTCCTTGAGCTTGCCGAGGATTGTCCGGTATCCGTCGGCGCCGTAGTTGAGCGCCTTGCTGACGCGGCTGATCGTCGTGGCCGACGCGCCGGTGACCTGCTGGATGGCGGCGTAGTGCTCCCCGGAAGCGAGCATACTCGCGACCTGGAGACGCTGGGCCATATCCTGTATCTCGCGGACCGTGCACAGATCCTGGAGCAACGCATACGCCTCGTCCACGTCGTCGAGCGCGAGAAAGGCGCGTAACAACTCGTCGACCTCGGCGGTTCTCAGACGATCGGGCGACATCGCGTGGCTTCCTCCCCGGCGGTGTTCGATGCACAAGATATCGTGCCAAGCATAGCACCGAAGACCGACATCTAGGGCCTGTGGATAGCCGAAAGGCAGACGCGATACGACGGACGGCGCGTCGCGTCAGGCGACGGTGTTGACGAGCGAGCCGACGCCCTCGATCCGGACCTCGACGGTGTCGCCGGAAGCGAGCGGGCCGATGCCGGCGGGGGTGCCGGTCAGCACGACATCGCCAGGCACGAGCGTCATCACCCCGCTGATGAACGAGACGAGCGCGTACACGTCGAAGATCATGTCGCTCGTGCGAGCCTCCTGCTTCACGACACCGTTGAGAAGCGCCTGCACGAGCAGGTCTTCAGGCTCGACATCGGTCTCAACCCATGGGCCGAGCGGGCAGAACCCGTCGAAGCTCTTGGCACGCGTCCACTGCCCGTCGCGTCGCTGCAGGTCGCGAGCGGTCACGTCGTTGGCGCATGTGTACCCGAGGATGTTGCACCGCGCCTCATCGCGGCTGGCACGGTGCGTCCTGCGTCCGATGACCACCGCGAGCTCGGCCTCGTAATCGACCTGACCCACGCCCGGCGGCAACTCGATGACCCCGCCGGGCTTGTTGATGGTGGTGGGCGGCTTGAGGAAGATCACGGGCTCTTCGGGAAGCGGGTGGCCCATCTCGGCAGCGTGTCCGCGGTAGTTCAGGCCCACGCACACGATCTTCGTCGGAACGACCGGAGTGAGCAGCGACGCCTCCCCGAGCACGAGCGTGCCTTCCGGCTCCCATGCCGCGAACGGTTCGTCGGAGATGAGCGTCACCGTGACGTCGTCGGCCAGCCCGTAGCGGCAGTCGCTGTCGTTCAGCACCCGCACGACGCGCATGTTGAGCCTCCGGATCGCCTGCAGACCGTCCTCCCGAGTATTACGTTCCATGAACGCATCCGGAATCCTGCATCAGCGCGCGTCGGGCTCGACATGGCCGCACGCACCGGGCGGGTGCGTGAGCCCGAAATCGACCGCGTCGACGAGCGCCTCCCACGAAGCCTCGATGATGTTCTCGCTCACGCCGACCGTGCCCCAGCTCTTTTCGCCGTCACTCGTTTCGATGAGCACGCGCGTGACCGCACCGGTGCCCTTCTTCTCATCGAGAACGCGCACCTTGTAGTCCGTGAGCTCGAAGTCCTCCAGATGCGGGTAGAACCGGCCGATCGCGATGCGCAGCGCCTTGTCGAGCGCGTTAACGGGACCGTTGCCCTCGGCGGTGGCGATGTAGCGGTGGCCGCTCACGTGGATCTTGATGGTCGCCTCGGTCATGATCCTACCGTCCTCGCGCTTCTCCATGATGCAGCGGAACGACTCAAGGGTGAAGAACGGCTCGTACGTTCCGATCCGTTTGCGCAGCATGATCTCGAGCGACCCGTCGGCCGCCTCGAAGCTGTAGCCGCGGTGCTCGAGCTCCTTGATGCTGTCGAGCACCGTCGCGACGGTCGCCTGGTCGGCGGTCAGGTCGATGCCCATCTCGTGCGCCTTCATCGTCAGCGACGCGCGTCCCGCCAATTCGCTCACCACGACCCGCGCCAGGTTGCCGACCGCGGCCGGGTCGATGTGCTCGTAGGCCTCTGGTAGCCTGGCCGCCGCGCTCGCGTGCACGCCGCCCTTATGGGCGAACGCCGAGGAACCCACGTACGGCTGGTGGGGATTCGGTGAGATCGGAAGAGCACACGTCTGAACTCCA
>CAMTXY010000015.1:0-1563 GCA_947085795.1 uncultured Actinomycetes bacterium
GATCCGAGCGGCAAGTCGGTCAACCACCTGCAGCAGGCCCTCAAGGCGCAGTTCCTGTTCAAGAAGGACGTCGATTACGTCGTCAAGGACGGCGAAGTCATGATCGTCGACGAGTTCACCGGCCGCCTCATGTACGGCCGCCGATACTCGGAAGGCCTGCATCAGGCGATCGAAGCGAAGGAAAAGCAGCACGTCCGCGAGGAGAACCAGACGCTCGCCACCATCACGCTGCAGAACTACTTCCGCATGTACGACAAGCTCGCCGGCATGACCGGTACCGCCGTGACCGAAGACGCCGAGTTCCGCTCGATCTACAAGCTTTCCGTCATGGTCATCCCCACGCATCGCGACATGATCCGTGACGACCGCAACGACCTGATCTACCGCAGCGTCGAAGGGAAGTTCCGTGCGGTTGTCGATGAGATCGTCGAGCGCCACACAGCCGGTCAGCCGGCGCTCGTCGGCACCATCTCCATCGAGAACTCCGAGCGGCTTTCACGCATGCTCGATAAGCGCGGCATCAAGCACAACGTGCTCAACGCCAAGTTCCATGAGCAGGAGGCGGCGATCGTCGCACAGGCCGGACGTCTCGGCGCGGTGACCATCGCGACGAACATGGCGGGTCGCGGCACCGACATCGTCCTTGGCGGCAACCCCGACTTCCTCTTCGACGATCTGCTGAGGGGCCGCGGTATCCAGCCAGAGGATGCAACCGAGGACCAGCGCGAGTCCGCGCTGTCCGAGGCGAAAGCCATCTGCGCTGTGGAGCACGTCAAGGTCGTAGAGGCAGGGGGACTGGCGGTTCTCGGCACCGAACGCCACGAGTCGCGTCGCATCGACAACCAGCTGCGCGGCCGTTCCGGGCGTCAAGGCGACCCTGGAGTGTCGCAATTCTACCTCTCACTCGAAGACGACCTCATGCGTCTGTTCGGCGGAGACAGGATGGACCGCATCGGCAGTCTGATGGAGCGCACGCAGATCCCGGAGGACATGCCCATCCAAGCGGCCCTCGTCTCCAAAGCGATCGAGAGCGCGCAGCGGCAGGTCGAGGCGATGAACTTCGCCGCACGCAAACACGTCCTCGAGTACGACGACGTCATGAACAAGCAGCGCGAGGTCATCTACGCCGAGCGCAACCGTATCCTCGATGGCAAGGACATCCATGGTCGCGTGAAGGAGATGCTTACCGAGGTCGTCACCGGGACCGTGCTGTCGTACTGCCCCGAGCGTTCGTACGCCGAGGAGTGGGACTGGGACGGTCTGGCGATGTGGTTCCGCGACCTGACCGGTATCGACAGGGCGGTCGAAGCGCGCCGTGCCGGAATCGAGAACTCGTACGAGTTAGCCGATGGACTCGTCGAAGTCGCGCTCGAGCGGTTCGAGCAGCGCGAAGGAGAGCTCGGTGCCGATCAGATGCGCGAACTCGAGCGTCAGGTCATGCTGCGTGTCATCGACGCGCGCTGGATGGAGCACCTCCTCGAGATGGACTACCTCAAAGACGGCATCGGTTTGCGGGCCATGGGTCAGCGTGACCCGCTCGTCGAGTACAAGGGGGAGGCCTAC
>CAMTXY010000016.1:0-1357 GCA_947085795.1 uncultured Actinomycetes bacterium
CGGGCAGGCGGCCTCGCACAACCCGCACGCGATACACGCGCCCTCGACCTCGTCGAAGACCGGCTCGAGCACGCCCAGGAAGCCGACGTCGTTGGCTTGCGGTTTCGCGCACGATGCCGAGCAGCCGCTGACGGCGGACTTGAACTTGTGAGGCACGTCGTCACGACCGTACAGGCGTCTGTCGATCTCGCGCGCCAGCTCGCCGGTGTCGTTCAGCCCGCGTTTGCACACGGCCGACCCCGGACACGCCACCGGGACCCGCACCCTGGCGCCGCACGAGCCCGTGCCGAGACCGGCGGTCTCAAGGGCGGACTTGATGGCCTCGAAATCCTCGACGCGGACCCCGCGCACCTCGATGCCCTGCCGCACCGTCAGATGCACCTCCCCGTCCCCGAAGCGACGCGAGAGATCCGCCACCGCCTGGAGCTGGTCGGCCGTGATCTCGCCGAGGAGCACCTTGACGCGGACCGCCCAGCGGTTGGGCTGACGAAGCTTGATGAAGCCCCCGCCTTTGAGTGTCGATTCGTCCATTTCGGTCGCCTCGTCTCGTCGCCGCTCAGATGCTGTACTCGGGCAGGACTCCGCCGGTGGTCAGCTCGTGGATGATCCGCTCGGCCGCCCTCGACGGGTCGGATCCTGCAGGTAGCCATACCTGCGTGTTTCCTCGATCGGCCGCCTCGCCGACGCGGACCACGAACAGCTCGAACGGCGCGGAGAGTTTGCGCAGATCGGTGAGTTCGAAGTCGTCGAGGGATCCGACCGCCGTGACGAGCAGCATTCCCGCACCGGTCATCACCCGGGCGATCTCGCCGAGGTGGTACAGGTGCTCCGAACGCTCGACCGCGTCGTCCGCGTCGTCCGGATTGAAGGTCGCGGCACCCTCCCGGGTCAGACCCATGTAGCACGTGTGGGCGCCCCGCTCGAACAGGTACCTCTCGGTGGCACGGGCCACCGAGACCGCGCCGTCGCGCTCCGAACCCAGCACGACCACGAACTTGCCGCTGTGCCCGTACCGCACGCGGCGTTCCTCGGCAGTGATGTCCGACCCGGCCCAACCCCGCTCGCGCTCGCGAACACGCTCGTCGAGAAGGCTCTCGTCGTGCTCGATCACGGACATGACGGTGCCACAACCTGCGATGTCGTGGTCGTCGACGATCACGAACCGCGATGTGCGCTCCAGGATCCCGGCGACGTCGAACGCGACGGGGCGCATGGCCTCGAGCACGACCTCGCCCACATCGTGGCGGTCGACCTGGCGTTTAGCGTTCTCAGCCCCGAGATGATCGGAGGCATCGAGAGCCCGGATGACCTTCACGAGCTCCACGGGGGCCCGCGCGGCGCCGATCTTGAGCTTGTA
>CAMTXY010000017.1:0-1894 GCA_947085795.1 uncultured Actinomycetes bacterium
CGATGAGCGAAGCGTTCGCGAAGAACGACATCGAACTCGCTCGCAAGCTTGAAGACCTCGACGAGCCGATCGACCACCTCTACAAGCAGTTCTTCCGCGAACTCGGACGGTTGCAGGAGGACGAGGACATCGAGTGGGCCTCGTCGATGGTGCTCGCTGCGCGCTATCTCGAGCGTATCGCGGACAATGCGGTCGACATCGGCGAGCGTATCGCCTACCTTGTGACCGGAGAGTTCGACGGCGCGGGTGCGCACGACGAGGAGTAGCCGAGCGCCATTGAATGCGATCGCCGAGCGATACGAAGCCGTCCGCAATCAGGTGGCCGATGCCGCCGACTGCGCGGGCCGCTTGGCGGACGAAGTCGCCATCGTGGCGGTCACCAAGCACGTGGGCGTCCCCGAGATCCGGATCGCCATGGCTGCCGGTATACGCGACTTCGGCGAGAACCGTGTTCAGGAGTTCCTCGGCAAGCGGGGTCTCTTTCCTGAGATGCGCTGGCACTTCATCGGCACCCTGCAGACGAACAAGGTCAAGGACGTCGTGGGGCGTGCTCACCTGATCCACTCGGTCGATTCGCTGCGCCTCCTCGAGTTCATCGACCGCAAAGCGTGCGAACAAGGCGTCGTGCAGGCGGTTCTGTTGCAGGTCAACGTCTCGGACGAGGCGAGCAAGCACGGGTTCGACCCTACCGAGGTCCGCGAAGCGCTCGTCGCTTCAACCGGCATGGACAACGTCGAAGTCCGGGGATTGATGACCATGGCGCCGCTCGGTCGTCCCGCCGACGTCCGGTGGGTGTTCCGCAACCTTCGCGACCTGCGTGATTCCATGAGCGCGATGCCGCTGAATGGGGTAGAGTTAGGAGAGCTTTCGATGGGCATGACCAACGACTACCGAGCTGCGGTGGAAGAGGGGTCGACCATCGTGCGTGTAGGGCGGGCGATCTTCGGCAGGTAACCGGCGCCGGGAGGCGGAGGAGACACCGTGGGCCTGTGGGACAACATCAAGTCGCGTCTCGGTCTCGGAGATGACTGGGACGACGAGTACGACGATTACTACGAAGACGAAGCGGCCGAGGCCGGCGAGGTCGATGCTCCGGTTGGTGCGGGGTATACCTCTCCGTACAGCGACCGTTCCAAGGGTATCCGCCGCGTTGACCGTCAGCCCGATGTCGACCGCAGCCGCGAGTGGGGCCGCGAACGGGAGCACCTGCGTCCGGTGCCGTCAGGCGCTGAGGTAAGCCGGGTGGCGCCCCAGGTCAAGATGCATATCGTCGAACCCAAGAGCTTCACCGAAGCACAGGGGATCGCCGACCGCTTCAAGCAGGGCACGCCGGTGATCATGAACATGACGGGCACCTCTCCCGAACTCGCCAAACGCATCATCGATTTCGCGAGTGGTCTGACGTACGGCCTTGATGGCGGGTTGCAGAAAGTCGCCGACAAAGTGTTCATGCTCACGCCGGCCAACGTGGACGTGTCCGCCGGTGACGTTCGGCGCTTGCGTGACAAAGGCCTCTTCGGCCTCGACGGATGATGGCGATGACCGACGGACGCCTTCACATGACAGGACGGCTCGCCGTGATCGGCGGCGGCCGCATGGGCGAGGCGATCGTTGCGGGCCTGCTGTCCGCTGGTGCGCTCGAGCTGTCCGACATCGTCGTGGCCGAGCCGTCCGAAGACCGCAGGACCGTGCTGGAGGAGACCTACGGCGTAAACTGCGTCGCTCGAAGCGCGGATGCGGCGGAAAACGCCATGATCGTGCTGCTTGCTGTCAAACCGCAGGCGATCGACGCGGTCGTCGCCCAGATCGCCGGGAAGTCCGGGGCTGCCATGGTCGTGTCGATCGCTGCCGGGGTGACGTGCGCCCGCCTCGAATCGATGTTGCCAGCGCAGAC
>CAMTXY010000018.1:0-8738 GCA_947085795.1 uncultured Actinomycetes bacterium
GCAAACAGGGGATCCCGGAATGGGAGCGGGAAAAAGCCGCAAGCCTTGGACGCATCCTCGCAGGGAAGATATAGGCCATGAACGCCAACGAGCGCGCGAGCCGGCCGGACACGCCCGACCAAACCTTCACCGTCCGAGCAGCAGCGCCATCACTCCGCACCCCGGATCGACGAGTAGACCCGTCGCGGCCGCCGACGGCTCGTCATAGCGGTCCGCCCCGTCAGCTTCGACGCCGCTACCCCACAGCACGAACGGGACCGGCTCGCCGACGTGCGTCCTGAGCGCGATCGGCGTGGGATGGTCGGGCATCGCGAGCACGCGCACATCCCCTGGCAGGTTCCGGACCCGGGAGACGATCTCGCGGTCGATCGCCTCGATCGCGGCGATCTTGCCAGCGACGTCACCACCGTGGCCGGCCTCATCGGGCGATTCGACGTGAATGACCACGAGATCGTGGCCGTCGAGCGCCGCTATCGCCCCCTTGGCCTGTGCACGATAATCGTTGTCCGGACCGTCGCTGACGCCCGGGATCGACAGCCGCTCGATACCCGCGAGCACCGCCAGTCCGCCGAGGAGATCGACCCCTGAGGTCATCGCCGCGAAGACTCCGTTGCGCTCGGTGAAGGGCGCCATCCCTTTGGGCGCGACACCCGGCCAGAACGGCCAGACATCCGTGATGGGCATCTCGCCGTCGTCGATGCGACACCGGTTGACGCCGCTGTTCTCCAGTACCGGGCGCGCGCGCCGCATGTAGTCGAGCAAGAGATCGGCGCCCGGTCCTCGGGGCAGGCTCTCGGCAACGGGCCGGTCCGGGATGTCATGGGGCGGCGTGTACGCCACATCGAGTAGCTCGGGGTACCCGGTGACGACGAGGATATGCCGGTACGCGACACCCGGATACAACCTGAAAGTCCCGTCATCTAGCGCCGCCGCCATGTCGGTGACGATCGCCCGCGACTCTTCCGTCGGTATGTGGCCACCGGAGTAGCTGCGCATGAGCCCGTCGGCGATCGTGACGAGGTTGAGCCGCAGCGCCACCTGGTCTGCAGCCAACTCGATCCCGATGCTGGCCGCCTCGATCGCTCCTCGGCCTATGTAGTCCGCGACCGGGTCGTAACCGAGGATGGACATGCACGCCGCCGAGGAGGACGGCTCGGTTCCAACAGGGACCGTCTGGGCCAAGCCCACCGTTCCGGCGCGCGCCATCTCATCGAGGTTCGGTGTCGCAGCCGCCTGCAGACACGTGCGCCCACCCAGTTCGGGCAAAGGCCAGCCCGCAGCTCCGTCGAGGATGATCGCGATGTGCTTCATGACAGGCGGCTCCTCCGTCCGAAGTCGGCTTCCGGAGCTAACAGATTACACCACCGGGATTGAAGAGCGGGGTACACCGGGGCGAGCATGTGCACCGGGGCGAGCATGTGCACCGGGGCGAGAAGACCCGCCCGGCAGCCCATGTCCGGCGTGCTTTCGGGTACCATGCCCTCATGAGACACGGCATGCACTACCTCGACACGCGCGGGCTCGACGACTCCCGGCCGACGTTCTCCTCGGCGGTGGTCAAAGGCATCGCTTCCGGCGGCGGGCTGTACGTGCCTGCCGGAATCCCGCAACTCTCTCTCACGGAGATCCACGCTTTCTCGGGATGGCCGTACTGGCGCAAAGCGGCGGCCGTCTTCTCCTTGTTCGGCGTCGACATGGGCGCGAAGCGCATCGATGACCTCATGCAGCGGGCGTACGGGCCGCAGTGGGACGACGAACGAGTCGCACCGGTCGTCGAGGTGCGACCCGACGTGCACGTGCTCGAACTGTGGCACGGGCCGACGAGCGCGTTCAAGGACATGGCGCTCCAGTGCATGCCGCTGTTCTTCTCCGAGTCGATCGATCTGTTACGCGCGCGCGGTCAGGCCGCCGAGGACTACCTGATCCTCGTGGCGACCTCCGGCGACACGGGCAAGGCCGCGCTCGAAGGATTCGCCGACCGCGACCACACACGCATCGTCGTGTTCTACCCCGTCGACGGCGTCTCCGACATCCAACGCAAACAGATGGTCACCCAGCACGGCGAGAATGTCGGCGTCTTCGGGGTCCGCGGCAACTTCGACGACTGCCAGAACGCGGTGAAGGCGGCATTCGCCGACGGCGAGTTCAACGCGGAGCTGGCGACCGGCCACAACCTCAAGCTCTCCTCGGCGAACTCGATCAACTGGGGTCGGCTGCTCCCGCAGATCGTGTACTACGTCAGCGCATATGCGGACATGGTCGCAGGCGGCGGTGTCAAGCCGGGCGAGCCGATGGACGTGTGCGTACCGACGGGCAACTTCGGCAACATCCTGGGCGCGTACTATGCGCGGCTCATGGGTGTGCCGATCGGTCAGCTCATCTGCGCGAGCAACGAGAACAACGTGCTTTCCGACTTCATCGCCACGGGCGTGTACGACATCTCGCAGCGGGAGTTCGTGACCACGCCGTCACCGTCTATGGACATTCTGATCTCGAGCAATCTCGAGCGACTGCTTTACCACCTCGCGGGAGCGGAGAAGGTGCGCGCGTGGATGCGGGAGCTGGCCGAAGCTCAGCGCTTCCAGATCGATCGCCAGACGTTCGCCACGCTGCGTGAGCTGTTCCTCGGCGATTGGGTCGGCAACGATGACGCGCTTGCGACCATCAGGCGCATCTTCGACGAGACGGGGTATCTCCTAGACCCGCACACAGCCGTGGCGTGGGAGGTCGCGGAGCGGGTGCACGGAGACGACCCCATGCTCGTGGTCTCGACGGCTCACTGGGCCAAGTTCGGCACCGACGTGTTGCGCGCGTTGCGGGGCATCGAGTACGGCGCGCCGCTGCCCGGCGAGTATGCGAAAGCGTCCGGCGTCGAGCTGCTAGGGCGCGTTCAGGAACTGGCTGGCGAGAAGTGCGCCGGCGTACCCGCCGCGCTCGCGAGACTCGACGCGACGACCGAGCGGTTCACCGGCGTCGTAGACGCAGGGCACGAGGGTGTCGAACGCGGTGTCAGGGAGTGGCTCGGCGGTTAGCGCCACCCCAGATCCGCGAAGACGACCGCCGTTCGCTGACTGCGTGCTCTCTAGCGCTCTAGCCGAAGCGGCCGGTGATATACGCTTCCGTGCGCTTGTCCGAAGGGTTGGTGAACATCATGCGGGTCTCGCCTATCTCGATAAGCCGGGCGGGCCTTTCCATGCTCTCGCGGAGCATGAAAGCCGTCTGGTCGGAGATGCGGGCCGCCTGCTGCATGTTGTGCGTCACGATGACTATCGTCACCGACGCCTTGAGCTTGGCGATCGTGTCCTCGATCTGCTGAGAGGAGATCGGGTCGAGCGACGAGGCCGGCTCGTCCATGAGCAGGACCTCCGGCTCGGTGGCAAGCGCACGAGCGATGCACAGGCGCTGCTGCTGGCCGCCTGAAAGTTCGAACGCATGCTTCTTGAGCTGGTCCTTGACCTCTTTCCACAGCGCCGAGCGCCGCAACGACTCCTCGACGATCTGGTCGAGTTCGTCCCTCTTGCGCACGCCATGAGTCCGCGGGCCGTACGCCACGTTCTCGTAAATGGTCATCGGGAAAGGGTTCGGCTTCTGGAAGACCTGTCCGACCCTCTTGCGCAGCTCGACCGGATCGACGGCGCGATCGTCGTAGATGTCGATTCCGTCGAGCAGCAGGGTACCGGCGACCTTGACATCACCCAACTCGTCGTTCATCCGGTTGAGACACCGCAGCAACGTGGACTTGCCGCACCCCGAAGGACCGATCAGAGCCGTCACGACGTGCGCGGGTATGTGCATCGAGACGCCGGCGACCGCCGTCTCGCTTCCATAGGTGACCGCCACGTCGGTCAAATCGAACGAGCCCGTGGTGGCGTCGTTCACCATCTCATCTTTCTCCTTTGGCCCGAACGCCATCCGGCAACGAAGACGTTGAGGATGCTGACTCCCGCGACGAGCACCAGCGCCGTGCCCCACACGACGTGCGGTGCCTGCTTGGTGGCTTGCGTGGCCATGATGAACAGGTGGTACGGCAGAGCCATCGTCTGCGAGAACGGCGATGTCGCGATCGGCGCGAAGAACGCCACCGCCGTGAACAGGATCGGCGCCGTCTCTCCCGCCGCCCGCGACAATCCGAGAATCGATCCAGTCACGATGCCCGGGGTTGCTGCGGGCAACACGACCCTGGCAACGGTTCGTAGCTTCGTCGCTCCGAGAGCGAGCGAGGCCTGGCGCAGATCGTTGGGGATCTGTCTGAGGGCCTCCTCGGTGGCGGTGATGATGACGGGGAGCGTCAGGCAAGCAAGCGTCGCAGCTCCGGCGATGATCGAACGACCCCATCCGAAGACACCCACGAACAGCGCGACGCCGAACAGCCCGTAGACGATCGACGGCACACCCGCCATGTTGGCGATGGCGAGACGAATCGTCCGCGTCATCGCGTTGCGGGGCGCGTACTCGGACAGGTAGATGCCGGACATCACACCGATGGGCAGCGCGAACAACGCCGTACCAAGGGTCAGGTACACCGTACCGATGATGACTGGGTAGATGCCACCCTCGATCATGAACTTCCGCGGGGGCTCGGTAAGGAACTCCCAGCTTATCGATCCAGCCCCCCGGAAGAAGATATAGCCGACGAAAAACAGCGCGACACCGAGCGAGATGACGGCGCATGCGCCCAGGACCGTCTTCGCCATCGCCTCGGAGGCCCGTGCCCGCCTGATGCGCGCGCTCCCGCTCACCGGCGCCACCTCCTACGCTGACGCTCTAGAATCATGTCTGCGGCGAGGTTGATTAGGAACGTGGTGACGAACAGCGCGAGACCCATGACGAACAGCGAGGAGTAGTGGAGGCCTCCCCTGACGACCTCGCCGAGCTCGTTCGCGATCGTGCCGGGCAGCGTCCGCACCGAGAGGAATGGATGTGAGGGGATGATACCCGCGTTGCCGGCCAGCATCAGCACGACCATCGTCTCGCCGATGGCCCGCCCCAGTCCGAGCATCACGGCCGCGAAGATGCCCGAGGACGCTGCGGGCACCACGACCTTGTACGCGGTCTGCCAGCGGGTGTTGCCGAGCGCGGCGGAGCCCTGGCGCAGCTCGTTGGGGACGGCGTGCATCGCGTCTTCGGATATCGAGATGATCGTCGGCAGACACATGAAGCCGACCATCAGGCCGGCCGCCAGCGCCGTCAGCCCGGTGTCGGTACCGAACGTGGTTCGCACCCACGGCGCGAGGATGGCCAGTCCGATCAGACCTAGCACCACCGACGGAATCGCTGCCATGAACTCGATGATCGACTTGGCGATCTCCTTTCCACGCTTGCCCATGAACTCGGAGATGAAGACAGCCGAGGCGACACCGAGCGGAACGCACAGAAGCAGAGCGACGAGCGTCACCCATGCCGAACCGGCGATCGAGGGAAGGAATCCGAACTGCGCGTTCTTCGACGTCGGGAACCAGCTGTCGCCTGTGAGCATGCTCCACAGGCCGACTTCCTGCATCGCACGCATACCGCTCATGAACAAGAACACGGCGATCGCGGCGAGTATGAGAATGGTGGTCCAGCCCGAGACGGCTATCGTCGTCCTGACGACCGTCTCGGCCGCCCGGGACAGACCTGAACGGCCGAGACGCCGCGTCGACTGAGGAGTCGAATCGCTCATCAGTCGCTGTCTCTACTGGAGCGGAACGAAGCCCTGGTCAGCCGCGATGGCCTGACCATCAGCGCTCAGAGCCCATTCGAGGAATGCGGCGACGGCACCGGTCGGCTCGCCGTTGCTGTACACGTACAGATAGCGGGCGAGCGGATAGCTGCCGTCCTTGGCGGTCTCGATGCTAGCGACGACATCGTCGACGGCAAGCACTTTCATGTCATCGGTCAGGAAGCCGAGGCCGACATACCCGATGGCCGCGTCGTTCTTGCTCGTCTCGTCGACGATCGCCTGCGTCGAAGACAGAAGCTTGGCCTCTTTCGCGAACTCGGCGTTCTCGTCCTTGTCGGCCACGACCTTCTCCTTGAAGTACTCGTACGTGCCAGAGGAAGTGTCACGAGACAGGATGACGATTTCCTTATCGGGACCGCCGACGTCCTTCCAGTTGGTGATCTCGCCGCGGTAGATCATCCCGAGCTGCTCCATGGTCAGACCGTTGACCGGATTGTCCGAGTGAACGACCACCGCGATGCCATCGATGACGACCTCGTGCTCAAGGGGATCGTTCCCGTTGGCCTTCGCCTCGGCGATCTCCTCGTCCTTCATCTCACGGGAAGCTGTGGCGAGATCGACGGTACCGTTGATCATCGCAGCGATACCGGTACCGGACCCGCCGCCCTTGATCGAAATCATGACAGCCGGGTTCTCCTGCATGAACATCTCGGCCCACGCCTGACCCAGATTGACCATAGTGTCAGAACCTTCGATGTTGATCGCACCGGTGAGCTCCCCGCCGGGTTCCGCCGAAGACCCGTCGGTGTCGGTCCGCCCTGCGCCACCGCAACCGGCCAGACCGAGGGCACCGAGCGAAAGTGCTGCGGCGAGCGTGAGCGCGAACCATGTGTTCGCCTTCATGGATCCCTCCTCTCGTTGCCGAAACGATACGATGCATGTGTTCGCCTTCATGGATCCCTCCTCTCGTTGCCGAAACGATACGATGCATATGCACCGACGAAATCCGTCGATCCAAAGGTCATGCTATGACCGTCGGGGCGCGCGGTGGTTACAGCAGTGTTAAACTTCTGAATTGTATGTAACGGTCGTATGAATTCCGCTTGAAGCGGATCTCGGCCATGCTATACATGTGCGTGTGCGTGTGCATTCGCGGCCCGAAGGGGTACCCGATGGCCAGCATTCTGATCGTCGAGGACGATTCGATCATCCGGCAAACGGTCGACTACGCGCTCAAGCGTGCCGGCTTCGACACGACGACCTGCGACGACGGCCGCAAGGCGCTTGAAATCGCGCGCACCGTGAAACCCGACCTCATCCTGCTCGACCTCATGCTTCCAGGCATGGACGGCTACACGTTCGCCGAGGCGTTCCGCACGTCGGACAAGGAGACGGCGATCATCATCGTCACCGCACTGGATCAGGAGCGTGACAAAGTACGGGGCCTCGACGCCGGGGCCGACGACTACATCACCAAGCCGTTCTCCATGGAAGAGCTCCTCGCGCGCGTGCGGGCGAACCTCCGGCGCGTGCGCGAACGCGAGATCCTCGGCAAAGACGAGATGATCGAGGTCGGCGATCTCATCATCGAACCGAGCGAGCTACGGGTTTCCGTGGCAGGTCGACAGGTCAGGTTGCGTCTCAAGGAGTTCCAGCTGCTCGTCGCCCTCGCGACCCATTCCGGCGCTCTTCGTACCCGTCAGCATCTCGCCCGCCAGGTGTGGGGGTACGACTTCCTGCCTTCATCGCGAACCATCGATGTGCATATCCGGCGGCTCCGTCAGGCGGTCGAAGACCCTTCGGAGTACATCTACGTCCATACCATCCACGGCATGGGCTACCGCTTCGAGCCGGTGCTCAAGTCCAAAGCCTCGAACCCGTGAGCCCCGAATGACCGGCCTCGCCTCCAGATGGAAAGACTGGCGTCGGCTGCGTCTGGCGATCGGTTACGTGCTGCTCGTCGCAGTGTTCGCGGGCATCTGGGCATGGAGCCTGTTCGCTCCGCTGACCTCGGCCATCGCCGAACGTCAGCAACGTGACCTGCTCGCCATCGCTCAGGCGGGGGCGTTCATCCTCGGCGAGACACCGGCGGATGCGGAGCCGGTCATCGAGCGTCTCGTCGCGCGCACCGATCTGCGTATGACCCTGCTCGGATCCGACGGCGAGGTGCTGGCCGACTCCGAGGCCGACCCCGCAACCATGGGAAACCATGCGAACCTCCCTGAGGTCGCTACGGCCCTGGCCGGCCGAGTCGGGTTCGACCGCCGCGTGAGCGAGCCGTCGGGTACCGCGCGGATCCACGTGGCGGTGCCCGTAAAGTTCAGGGGGCAGCAGGCGGCGTTGAGTGTCTCCGAATCCCATGACGAGATCCGTGCGATCGCCGCTTCGGCATGGCGCTTCGGGCTGCTGCTGCTCGGCGTCGCGCTCGTGATCGCGCTCGTGATCGTCCGCCGGTTGACGCGATCGGCCTCCGAACCGATCAATCGGCTCTCCGCAGCGGCGAAGTCGATGGCATCAGGGGACCTGTCCGTGACCATCGCCTCCGAGAGCGGTGACCTGTCCGCGCTGTCCAGCGCCCTTGCGGACCTGCGCGAGCAGATGAAGCGACGGCTCGAGGACCTCCAGGCCGAACGGCACAACCTGCGCACCGTGCTCGACGGGCTGACGGACGCGGTCTTCCTGCTGCACGGGCACGAGATCCGCTTCGCCAATAGCGCCGCCGGACGCCTCTTCCGCGCACCTACGTTCGGCTGGCGGGGGCAGCATGTCGAGCACGCCGCTCTCCCTGCCTCGGTCGCGGCAGCGATGCTCACACCCGCCGAGGAAGGCGGGATCCGGATCACCGAATGCGGACCGGATGCTTCCGGAACCTCCCTGCGCGTCTCCGTCATCCCGCTCAACCCGACCGAGCAGTTCGAGCGCACCCTCGTGGTCATCAACGACATCACGGAACGCACTAGGGTCGACCAGGTGCGCCGGGATTTCGTCGCCAACGCCAGCCATGAGCTCAAGACACCCACCACCGCGATACAGCTGCTCGCGGAATCGGCATGTGACGCCGCGACCGACGGCGACA
>CAMTXY010000019.1:0-3402 GCA_947085795.1 uncultured Actinomycetes bacterium
AACGAGCAGCCCATCATGCACCCGCGTGACGTGAGTATCGAAGCCATGCGACCCCATGGGTCGATGTTGTACTCGTAGTCCTCCCAGTCGAGCAGGTCGAAGGCGGGGTTCAGAGCATCGAGGTCGGTGATGTGCGCACGCTGGGGCATGGCCACGATCTCGGTGCCATCCCGGTAGGCGATGCCGTTGATCGACGCGGCTTCACCTGCCGACACGGCGCGCAGGAGGTCGACCAGTGTCTCCTCCATCTCGCCACGCAACACGAAGTCGGCTTTCGCATCCGCGTCGGCGAGCATCTCCTCGTACATGAACGTGGGGTGGGGTCCTCCGATGAGCGTGACGATTCCCGGGTCCACGTCCTTGGCGATCGCGAGTACAGCGAGAGCGGCCGGCACCGTGGCCGTGCTGATGGCACCGGTCACCGGCAGGTAGTCGAGCGTCATGACGAAGTCGGGACGGTAACGCTCGATCTGGGCGCGTACGTCGTCGAACGAGCGCCTCTTGTTCATCGCGTCGTAGATCTCCGTCTCGTGACCGGCGTCTCGCGCGGCACCGGCGAGGTAGGCGAGATGCAGCGGCGGCCACGTACCTATCGTCTGTACGCCCCAGCACTCGTAGGGCGGGGTTATGAAGAGCACCTTGCTCATAGACTCTCGTTCCTGTGGCGTGAGTGCATATCGCGCGAGTCTACCCCATCGGTCGCGAGAGCTGCTTACTCGCGCGCCGCCGCCTTCGATGCGACTGATGCCGAGCCACTGCTGAACGCTTCGGCGATGCCCGCCACCGCGCCAAGAACGCCGCTGATCTCGTAGGGTAGGAACACCTTCGTCGCCTGACCGTTGGCGATCTTGGGCAGTGCGTCGAGGTAGCGCACAGCGAGCAGGTCGTTGGTGGGATTGCCTGCGTGAATGGCGCCGAAGACGTTCTCGATTGCTCGGGCCTCACCTTCGGCGATTGCGATCTTCTGGAACTTCTCGGCCTCCGCGACTTCCTTGATGGCTGTCGCTCGGCCTTCGGCGTCGAGAATCGCGGCCTGCTTGGAGCCCTCAGCGCGGGTGATGGCGGCCTGCTTGTCGCCATCGGCCTCGAGGATGAGGGCGCGGCGGGTGCGTTCCGCTTTCATCTGGCGGTGCATGGCCTCGGTGACGTCGACCGGCGGCTCGATGCGCTGCAGCTCCACGCGGACCACGCGCACGCCCCATTTGTCGGTCGCGTCGTCGAGGATCTGGCGCAACGCGGCGTTGATCTTCTCGCGGCTCGTGAGCGACTCGTCGAGCTGCATCTCGCCGATCACGTTACGTAGGTTGGTCTGCGCGAGTTTGGTTGCGGCCATGTAGAAGTTCGCGACGTTGTAGATGAGTTTGACCGGATCGGTAGCCTCGTAGTACACGACCGCGTCGACGGTGACGACGACGTTGTCCTTCGTGATGACCTCCTGCGGTGGCACGTCGACGACGTTCTCGCGCATATCCACCTTGGTCAGCTTGTCGACGAACGGGAAGATGATGTGCAGCCCTGAATCGTACGTACGCTGGTAGCGGCCGAACCGCTCGACGATGCCCTTCTCGTACGGGCGCACGATCTTGATCGCCGTCGCCACGTAGACCACGAGCACGATCGAGATCGGCACGAACACGAGTCCTAGCACTACTTCGACCATCTCTCCTCCATTCGTCGCGTGCGGCGAAGCCGCGCCACGTCTACTCCTGCGGGTGGACTATAAGGTGTGTGCCCTCGACGCGGTCGACGACGACCCGCGTGCCGACCGTCACGATTCCGCTGCCGGGCGCGTCGGCGCGCCAGACCTCACGTTCGATCCGTACTTGACCAAATGGGCTGTCGGGCGTGAGTTCCTCGGTCACCAGACCGGTCTTGCCGATGAGACGGTCGACGCCGAGGCGGACCGGCTGATCGTGTGTGATGCGGCCGGCGAAGCCTCGCAGCAGCAGGAAACACACGACGGAGACGGCGATGAACGCCGTCCACTGCCACACGAGCCCGACGTCGAGAAACGCGAGCAAGGCGGCGATCGCAGCGCCGACACCGAAGGGCAGCATGAAGAAACCGGCCGTGAAGATCTCGGCGACGAGCAGCAGCGCGGCCAGCGAGACCCAGATCCAGAACCATACGCCGAACATCGAGCCTCCTCGTCGTGGTGGTACTAACGCACTCGATTTCAATATATCTCCAGTCGCGGGCGTTTCAGACCCGACTTCGCGGACCCTCCTCGGTAAAGATTCAAACGCACCGAAAAGATGCGTTAAAGGTGCTTGTGCCGGGCGATGCAGCGGGAATAGACTACATAATTGACATGCGTGATATGCGCATACGAGTGCGAGGAGGATTTCATGCCTATCTACCACGACGTACCCGCCACGATCGGCGACACGCCGCTCGTGTATCTCAACAGCGTCGCCGACGGGCTGTCCGCCCGAGTCGCGATCAAGCTCGAATCCCACAACCCCGGCGGTTCGGTGAAGGACCGGATCGGTCTGGCGATGATCGATGCCGCCGAGGCCGAAGGCGCGATCACGCCTGGCGAGTCGGTGCTCGTCGAGCCGACTTCGGGCAACACCGGCATCGCGCTCGCGCTCATCGGAGCCGCCCGCGGATACCGGGTGATACTCACCATGCCCGAGAGCATGTCGCTTGAGCGTCGTCGTCTGCTGGCCGGGTACGGCGCGGAACTCGTTCTGACGCCCGCATCGGAAGGGATGCGAGGTGCGGTCGAGGCCGCCGAACGGGTCGCCGCGGAGGTGTCCGGCGCCTTCATCCCCGGGCAGTTCGTCAACCCCGCCAACCCGCGAGTGCACTACGAGACCACCGGCCCGGAGATATCCGAGGCGATCGGTGACGCGAAGCTCGGCGCGCTCGTCGCGGGTGTGGGAACGGGCGGCACGATCTCGGGCGCCGGCCGTTTCCTCAAAGAAACGCATCCGGGCGTCCTGGCGATCGCCGTCGAGCCTGCCGAGTCCCCGATCATCAGTCAGACTCTGCGTGGCGAGCCGATCGCACCCGGGCCGCATCTCCTCCAGGGCCTGGGCCCTAACTTCATTCCCGACACGCTCGATCTCGGTGTGCTCGACGAGGTGATCGCGGTCTCCGGCGAGCGCGCCATCATGATGGCGCGACGGCTCGCGCGCGAGGAGGGGCTGTTCGTCGGCATCTCGAGTGGCGCGAACGTCGAGGCGGCGCTACAGGTCGCCGCGCGTCCGGAACTCGCGGGATCGGTCATCGTCACCATCGCGCCGTCGACAGGCGAGCGGTACCTCTCGACGAAGTTATGGGAGGGGGTCGGGTGAGCATGAGAATCCCTCAGAAGACCGACTACGCCGTGCGAGCGGTCATCGAACTCGCCCGTCTGCCGCGCGGGACGACGATTGCGGCCGGAGAGATCGCCGA
>CAMTXY010000020.1:0-6499 GCA_947085795.1 uncultured Actinomycetes bacterium
AGCGGATGCGCGACGAGGCCATCGTCGCCGTGACCGGCGCGGAGGATCTTGTCGAGCTCGATGCGGTCAGGGTGAGGTACCTCGGCAAGAAGGGGTCGCTCACGACCGTGCTAAGGAGCCTCGGGACCCTGCCCGCCGAGGAACGACCGGTCGTCGGCGGAGTCTCGAACGAGGTCCGCATGGCGATCGAGGCGGCGCTCGGCGAACGCAGGACCGAGCTCGAGGCCGGCGCGCTTCAGGCCAGAGTGGCTGCCGATGCCGTGGACGTGACGTTGCCCGGCCGGATACGCATGCCTGGACGCGAGCACCTCATCGAGCGGATCGCGCGGGAGGTCATCGACATCTTCATCGGACTCGGCTACCGCGTCGCCGAGGGTCCGCAGGTGGAGCTCGGCTACTACAACTTCACGGCGCTCAACACGCCGGAGGCACACCCTGCTCGCGCGGCGAGCGACACGTTCTACGTCGCCGACCTCTCGAACGGGGAGGCGAGCGCGACCGGTGAGTCCGATGTCCTGCTGCGCACCCACACGAGTCCCGTGCAGGTGCGCGTCATGGAGTCCGAGAAGCCGCCGATCTACATCCTGGCTCCGGGCAAGGTGTACCGGCGGGACATCCCGGACCCGAGTCACCTGCCCCAGTTCACGCAGATCGAAGGACTCGTCGTCGACGAGGACGTCACCTTCGCCGACCTCAAGGGCACACTCGACTACTTCTGTCATGAGATGTTCGGCACCGACCGGCGCAACCGGTTCCGCCCGCATTTCTTCCCGTTCACCGAGCCCTCCGCCGAGGTCGATGTCTCGTGCGGCATCTGTGACGGCGTGGGCTGCCGGTTCTGTGGCAACACCGGCTGGCTCGAGATCCTCGGCTGTGGGATGGTGGATCCCAACGTGTTCGACTACGCCGGCATCGATCCTGAGCGCTACACCGGGTTCGCGTTCGGTCTCGGCGTCGAACGCATCGCGGCGCTCAAGTACGACCTGCCCGACCTGCGCATGCTCGTGGAGGGTGACATGCGCTTCCTGCGCCAGTTCTGACGGGCTGCCCCGACGACCCTACTCCGCCTGCGGCGAGACCGGCCGCGTGTTCGAAAGGAACGAGATGACATGCGCGTGTCGATGAAGTGGTTGCGGGAACTCGTGGAGGTGGACCTGCCCATCGGCGAGCTGGTCGAACGGCTCGAGACGACCGGTACAGCGGTCGACGCCGTCCACGTGACCGGGGAGCTCCTCGACGGTGTTCTCGTGGGTCTCATCGTGACCAAGGAGCGGCATCCCAAGGCCGACAAGCTCTGGGTCACCACGGTCGATGTCGGCGCTGATGAGCTGCTGCGGATCGTCTGTGGCGCACAGAACTTCGAGGCCGGTGACCGCGTGCCGGTCGCCCTGGTCGGCTCCACGTTACCCAACGGCACTACGATCAAGAAGGCCAAGCTCCGCGGTGTGGTGAGCATGGGGATGAACTGCTCCGCAGCCGAGCTCGGTCTCGGCCCGGACCACGACGGGTTGCTCATTCTGCACGCCGACGCCCCGGTGGGTATGTCGTTCTCCGAGTACAAGGGCATGGCTGACACCGTCATCGAACTCGAAGTGACGCCCAACCGCCCCGACTGCCTGTCGATGGCGGGCGTGGCCCGGGAGGTCGGAGCGATCCTCGGCGTGCCGTACGTGCATCCCGGTGGCGCACCCGCGGAGCAGGGCGATCCGATCGACGCCGGCGTGCGCATCGACATCGAGGATTCCGATCTGTGTCCTCGCTATACCGCTCGGCTCATCCGCAACGTCCGGATCGGCCCGTCGCCGGAGTGGCTGACCGAGCGCGTGACAGCCGCCGGCGCTCGTCCGGTCAACAACGTGGTCGACATCACGAACTACGTGATGTTCGAGCTCGGGCAGCCGCTGCATGCTTTCGATGCGGCTACCTTGCAGGTCACCGACGGCCGGACGCATATCATCGTCCGCCGCGCGCGTGAAGGCGAGCGGCTCACGACGCTCGACGGGGCCGACCGGGCGTTGACGCAGGAGATGCTCACGATCTGCGACCCGTCGGGTCCGGTCGCACTTGCCGGCGTTATGGGTGGCGAGGCGACCGAAGTCTCCGATTCTACCGTCGATATCCTGCTCGAGTCCGCAGCGTTCGATCCGGTCTCGATCTCGCTTACGAGCCGATCGCTCGGCCTATTCTCCGAGGCGTCTTTGCGGTTCGAAAGATCGGTCGACCCTGCCGGCTGTATCGCTGCCGCCGACCGTGCGGCGCAGCTCATCGCCGAGTTATGCGGCGGCCAGGTGGCACCAGGTGTGATCGACGTGTACCCTCGCCCGCGCAACGCCCGCACCATCATGCTGCGCACCGCGCGTATCGCCCGCGTGCTCGGTGTCCAGATCCCCGTCGAGGAGTCGATCGGAATCCTGCGACGGCTCGGACTCGAGGTCGAGGTGGCCGAGGACCATCTTGGCGTCACGGTTCCGACGTTCCGACCTGACCTGGAGCGGGAGATCGACCTGGTGGAGGAGATCGTCCGCATCTGGGGCATGGAGCGGGTCGAGGCGACGCTACCCGGAGGAAGGCTGCGCGTCGGCGGACTGACGCCCGTCCAGAAGTGGCGCGAGCGGATCGGTGCCACGCTGCGGGCCGCGGGCCTCAACGAGACGATGACGTATGCGTTCGGTGATCCATCCGACCTGGACCGTATCGGATACGCGATACCCGCAGACGAGCGGCTCGTCGAGCTGCTCAACCCGATGTCCGAGGAGCAGGCATGTCTGCGCCGTATGCTCCTGCCGGGCCTGCTGCGTTCGGTCTCGTACAACCAACGGCGGGGTGCGACCGGCGTGCATCTCTACGAAATCGGCACGGTGTTCTTCACCGCCGAGGGCCGCAAGCTTCCCAAGGAGCGCGCCATGGTCGCCGGTGTGCTTGCTGGTCGCTGGAACCCTCCGGCCTGGCACGATCCGGTCGACGCATCGCAGGGCGGGGGTGCTCGAGTCGCGGCCGACCACGCTCTTGCCGGTCCCGGCCTGAGCTTCTTCGACGGGAAGGGTGTCATCGAGGCGCTCGTGGCGGATCTGGGCATCGAGCGGTTCTCGGTGCGCCAGGCCGATCTGTTGTGGTTGCAGCCCGGCCGCAGCGCCGACGTCGTCGTGGGAGGGGATGTCATCGGCTGGCTCGGCGAGGTACATCCCCGTGTGCTCGCGGCATTCGAGTGTGACGCTCCCGTGGTCGCGTTCGAGATGTCGCTCGACACGCTCATCCGCGCCGCCGTTCCGGTGAAGCGGTATCGGGAGATCCCCCGATACCCGGCGATCGAATTCGATGTCGCGCTCGTGGTCGAAGAATCGGTGAGTGCCGAGCAGGTCGAGCTGGCGATCGTCTCCGCCGGAGGCCGCGTGCTGGACTCGGTCCGGCTGTTCGACGTCTACCGCGGTACGGGTATCGAGCCGGGGAAGAAGAGCCTCGCGTTCGCGCTTGCATACCGGGCGCCCGACCGCACGCTGACCGACGAGGAGATCCGGCCCCAGCACGAACGCTTGTTGCGCAAGGTGGCAGGAGTCGTGGGAGCGCAACTCAGAGGGTGAACGGCCCTCGGCATGGCTGATTGATGCATACAACAAGCGTGCGATGAATACATAATATGATATGCTGCACCAAAGATTCACTAATGACGCATACCGGTTGACTAGTATCCGTTCGTGCGCGTAGAATCGGTCGACGTCGGACGGAGTAAGGGGTATTTCCGATGGTGGAAGTCGCGATCATAGGCGCACCAGGGTATGCCGGGGTCGAGCTGACGAGACTCGTGCTCGGGCATCCCGAGCTGCGTCTGGTCGCAGCCACTTCGCACAGCGAGGCAGGGGCGAGGATCACCGATGTCTACCCGGCGCTCACCGGCATGACCGATCTGCGCTACGAGGTGCCCGGCATCGAGCGGATCGCCGCAACCGCAACGGTCGCTTTCCTTGCCGTGCCGCACAGCGCGGCGCTCGATCTCGCGCCCGGGTTGCTCGCTGCGGGCATGACCGTCATCGATGCGTCGGCCGACTACCGGCTCAAGGATCCCGAGGTCTACGAGCGCTGGTATGGCGTGCCCCACACGAGCCCCGAGCTGCTTCCGGACGCGGTCTACGGACTGCCCGAGATCGATCGCTCGGCGCTGCCCGGTGCGCGGCTCGTGGCATGTCCCGGCTGCTATCCCACGGCGACGCTGCTCGCGGCGGCCCCGGCGCTCGAAGCGGGTATCGTCGGCGATGCGCGGATTTTCGTCGATGCCAAGTCGGGCGTCGCTGGCGCCGGTCGCAGCGCATCGCCGACGACGCACTTCGCGACCGTCAACGAGGCGACCGCGGCCTACAAGGTCTGCGTTCACCGGCATACGCCCGAAATCGAGCAGGGACTTTCGCTCGTCGCCGGCCGGCGCGTGCGTGCGGTGTTCGCGCCTCATCTCGTCCCTATGACGCGCGGGCTGCTCTCCACCGTTTACCTCGACCTGGCCACCGAGATCACGCTGTCCGAGGCCGTCGACATCTATCAGGCTCGCTACGCAGGCGAGCCGTTCATCACCATTTGTGCTCCTGGGTACATGCCGTCGACCGCGCATGTGCGAGGCACCAACCGGGCTCACATCGGATTGGCCGTCGATCCGGCCGGGGCGCTCGTGGTTTCGTGCGCCATCGACAATCTCGTGAAGGGGACCGCCGGTCAGGCCATCCAATGCGCCAACCTCGTGCTAGGGTTCGACGAGACGGCCGGCCTGATCCATCCCGTCCCGGTGGTATGAGAGGGGAGCCGTCCGTGTCCTACCTATTCGAACAGATCGACGGAGGCGTGCTGGCCCCCGGTGGCTTCACGGCTTCCGGCGTGGTGGCCGGCATCAAGAAGGCCGGTAAGCGTGACGTCGCCATCATCGCGGCCAGCCGTGCTGTGCCCGCCGCCGCGGTATTCACCATCAGTTCGATGGCGGCCGCGCCGGTCGTCGTCTCGCGTCAGCACATCGCTTCAGGGTTCGTGCGGGCGGCGGTGATCAATGCGGGCAACGCCAACGCATGCACGGGGGAGCGCGGTCTGTCCGACGCCCGCACGATGGCCGCAGAGACAGCCGATGCTCTCGGATGTCCTGTGGAAGATATCATCGTCGCCTCTACCGGGGTCATCGGGGTCCCGATGCCGATCGGCGCCGTCTCTGCGGGTATCCGTGACGCCGTCGCTGCGCTCGACGACACTTCCGCCGGTCTTGCCGCCGAGGCGATCATGACCACCGACACCACGATCAAGCAGGCGGCCGTGGCCGTCACCGTCGGCGACCTCTTCTACCGTGTCGGCGGCATGGCGAAGGGTAGCGGGATGATCATGCCTGACATGGCCACCATGCTCGGCTTCATAACCACCGACGCGCCGCTCGATCCGGCCGCATGCCACGCCGCGCTCTCATCGGCGGTCGACGTCACGTTCAACCGCATCACCGTCGACGGGGACACGTCGACCAACGATATGGTGTTGCTCATGGCGTCCGGGGATGCGGGCGGCGAGATGATCGGAACGGACCATGAGGCGTTTTTGCCAGTCGCCGTCGCCATCACCGAGGTGTGTCGCGAGCTCGCGCACATGATCGTCCGTGACGGTGAGGGTGCGACCCGTTTCGTCACCGTGGCTGTGCGGGGTGCGGCATCAGAGCACGACGCCGATGCGGTCGCGCGTTCGATCGCCAACTCGCCGCTGTTCAAGACCGCCATCTACGGTGGCGATGCGAACTGGGGTCGCGTGGCCATGGCGGTGGGCAAGTCCTCGGCGACCGTCGACCCGGCGCGCCTCGAGATCGTGTTCGCAGGAATCACGACCTGCCGCGACGGTATGGCGGTGGTGTTTTCTGAGGACGAAGCCGCCGCAGCCCTCGCCGAGCGCGAGATCGAGGTCGTCGTCGATCTGCATCTCGGCGACGCCGAGGCGACGGTGTGGACGTGCGACCTGTCGCACGAGTACGTGCGCATCAACGGCGAGTACCGATCCTAGGCGGTCGACCGGCCGCCGAACCCGTCTCGACCGTGCCCGCCGCAGATTCGGTGACCGGCGGCTTCCCGCATGAAAGGACCGACCCATGACGGATTTCCACGCGAAAGCCAAGACGCTCACGGAGGCGCTGCCCTGGATCAAGCGGACCTGGGGTCGCACCATCGTCATCAAGTACGGCGGCTCGGCGATGACCGACCGGGTGCTACGCGAGCATGTCGCTAGCGACATCGTGCTCATGAAGCTCGTCGGCATCAATCCGGTCATCGTTCACGGCGGTGGCCCGGAGATCACCTCGTACATGCACCGCCTCGAGCTGCCGGTGGAGTTCCACGACGGTCTGCGCGTGACGTCCGAAGAGGCGATGGAGATCGTCAAGATGGTGCTCGTCGGCAAGGTCAACAAGGAGCTTGTCGCTGCGATCAATACCCACGGCAGGCTTGCGGTCGGCATTGCCGGCGACGACGCCAACCTCATCCGGGCCACGCAACGCTCC
>CAMTXY010000021.1:0-7225 GCA_947085795.1 uncultured Actinomycetes bacterium
GCGTGCGTCGGCGTGGCGAGACCGGCTTCGGGGTCAAGACCGAGATCAAGAACATGAACTCGTTCAAGTCGCTGCACGATGGTGTCGCCTACGAGATCGTCCGCCAGGTCGAACTGTTGGAGTCCGGCGGTCGCGTGGTGCAGGAGACCCGCCACTGGGACGTGGCGGCCAAGCGCACGAGCACCCTGCGCAGCAAGGAGGAAGCGCACGACTACCGCTACTTCCCCGAGCCCGACATGGCGCCCTTCGAGTTCGCCGAGGAGTGGATCGAGTCGCTGCGTTCGACCCTGCCCGAGCTGCCGACGGCACGGCGCGAGCGGTACCACCGCGACTACGGGCTTTCCGCCTACGATGCGGGCGTGCTCGTCAACGATCTCGACCTGGCGGAGTTCTTCGAGTCGGCGGCCACGATCTCGGGGGTGCGACGCGCCAAGGCGGTCGCCAACGTCGTGTTGAACGACCTGGCCGCCCTGCTCAACTCCGAAGGCATCGTGGTCACGCACTCCCGCATCGTCCCCGCCATGGTCGCGGAACTCGTCGCGCTCGTCGACGACGGGACCATCTCGAGCAAACAGGCCAAGGAGGTCTTCGCCGAGATGGCCGAGACCGGAGATGCTCCCGGTGCGATCGTGGAGCTCCGCGGCATGAGGCAGGTCAGCGACTCCTCGGCGATCGAAGAGGTCGTCGAGCGGGTGCTCGCGGCCCATCCCGGTGAGGTCGAAAGCTACCGCGGAGGCAAGACCGGGCTGACGGGCTTCTTCGTCGGCCGGATCATGCGCGAGATGCTCGGCCAGGCCAACCCGGGTGTCGTCAACGAGGTGCTTCGCCGCAAACTCGATGGCGAGTGAGGGGCGTGCGATGAGGGTGCGCGCGGAGCCTGCTCTGCGGCCTGGTGGGGTACTATCAGTGCAGGAAGCGCAAGGTCGCATCACCGAGTAGTGGAGAGTGGATACTGTGGAGACAGGCGCCGCACGTTCGTTCGTCGTAGTGACCGATAGCACGTCTGACATCGCGCCCGAGATCGCCTCGGCGCGCGGAATCACCGTGGTGCCGTTGCAGGTGACCTTCGGCGAGGAGTCGCTTGCTGACGGCACACTCACGCAGGAGCAGTTCTTCGCCCGTATGGCGTCGTCACCGGCTCTGCCCACGACTTCACAGCCGTCGGTGGGCGCGTTCACCGAGGTGTACGAACGGATTCTCGCCACCGCTGATCAGGTGGTATCGGTTCACATCTCCAACAAGCTCTCAGGGACGATCGCTTCAGCCACGCAGGCTGCCGAGAACTTCAAGGGTCGCGTGCACGTCTTCGACTCACTCAACCCCTCCGGTGGCCTTGCGCTGCAGGTTTATGCAGCCGCCGCCGCCGCTGCGGAGGGTCTGAGCCCCGCCGCTGCGATCGAGCGGCTCGAGCGCACCCGCGTGAAGGTCAAGATGATCGTCGGCCTCGATTCGCTCGATAACCTTGCTAAAGGAGGCCGGATCGGGAAGGTCTCGGCGTTCCTCGGCTCGATACTCAACTTGAAGGTGACGATGACGGTTGACGAGACCGGTGCGTTTCAGCCGGTCGCCCGCACACGTGGGGAGAAGGCCGCTCTCGCCCACACGATCGAGTGGGTCGAGCAGCAGATGGGCGGTGCCCGCTCGGCCGTGTTCGCCGTCGGCCACGCGCTGTCCAGGGAACGGGCGCTGCATTTGCGCGACGAGATAGCCAAGCGCTACGACGTCGTCGAGATGTACGTCTACGACGCGGGCTCGGTCATCTGCGCACACACCGGCACGGGATGGGCCGTAGCGCTGCTGCCTTCCGAGTGACCCGCTGCGATCCCTAAGCTCTAAGCTACGTCGTCACTGAGCGGGCGACGGAAAGCGCGTGACCGGCCAGGTGTGGCGCGAGACTCACCGTTCGGCCGAACTGCGCGAGTGCTCGGACGGCCACGGCCGCGTGAGACTCGTCTGCGGTCAGCCGCGCTAGCCGCACGGCGTTCTCGGCGAGCATCGAGGCGCCCGAGGGGGCCGGCGTGTCCGCCGTCTCAAGCGGGACGAACGGCAGACAGCGATCCCCGGCGCTCATCGCGAACCCCCCGTCACCGGCGAATCGGGCCACGGCCGAGCGCTGCAGGCGCAGCGCGGACCTGAGCAGGTCGTCACGACCGGCGTGCTCGAACGCCGCCAGACAGGCGGCGGTGACAGCGGCGTAGTCTTCAAGGAGCCGTACGGACGTGACGCTCCGATCGTCGGGGGACCTTGAGAGTTCGTCACCGCGCAGGGCCTCTTCGAGGAGCCAGTCGAGCGTCGAGGTCCCGAGGTCGAGGGTACTTGAGTCCGAAAACGCTGCTCCGGCTTCGATGAGGCCGCGGGCGACGATCGCGTTCCAGGCGGTGATCGTGTTGGCGATGACAGCCGGTTGCGGTCGCGTCGCGCGGACCTCGGCGAGTCGTCGCAGCACGGAGTCGACGGTGTCCGCGTCACGCATGCGGCCATGTGGCCGTGTCAGCACGTTGGCTCGCGCATGCCAGGCGCCGCGGTCGCTCACGCCAAGGTGCTCCTCGGCGACCATAAGCTGCTCGGGGGTCAGCGCCTCGGCCAGCTCCTCGCGGGTCCACACGTACGTCGCTCCCTCGATTCCGCTGGTGTCGGCGTCCAGCGACGAGAAGAACCCCCCGCCCGCCCGTGAGAGTTCGCGTACGAGGAACTCAGTCGTCGCCCAGGCCGCGACGCGGTACTCCTCGTCGGGGTCGACCGCGAAAAGCGACGCCAGCGTCGACAGGAGCAGCCCCTGGTCACACAGCATCTTCTCGAAGTGTGGAACCGTCCACGTGCGATCCGTGGAGTATCTGAACAGCCCACCCCCGACCTGGTCGAAGATGCCGCCGCGCAGCATCGCGAGAACCCACGAGCGTGCCGCTTCGAGCCGCCATGCCTCACCGGTGGCCGCGTACGAGGCGATCAGGAAGTCGATGACCGGCGTCTGAGGGAACTTCGGCGCCAAGCCCAGTCCGCCATGTTCGTCATCTAGCATGCCGCGTATCGTCTCGAGCGCGCGGTCGATCTCGGCTTCACCCATCGGACCGATCGCCGAGGAACGCAACTCGCGCATGAACCCGATCGCGTCGGCACCTGTGGACAGCGAGGTCTCGCGTCCGAGCACCCACGCCCGCATCACCGAGGCCGCGACGCTTCCGAAGGCCGGCGTCTCCTCGTGTGGAGACGTATGGGGGAAGTACGTGCCGCCGAGAAACGGGGCGCCATCGGGCAGGAGGAAGACGTTGAGCGGCCAGCCGCCCGCGCCGGTGACGGCCCCTACGTAGGTCTGGTAGAAAGCGTCGATGTCGGGCCGCAGCTCACGGTCGACCTTGACGCAGACGAACTGGCGGTTCAGGAAGCCCGAGAGGTCCGGGTCGCGAAAGGATTCGTGTTGCATGACGTGGCACCAGTGACACGACTGGTAGCCGATCGACACGAACAGGGGCCGGTCGAGTCTGACTGCGCGTCTGAACGCCTTCGTGCCCCACGGTCGCCAGTTGACCGGGTCGTGGGCGTGCGCGCGAAGATACGCTGAATCCTGACCGGCGAGCCGGTTGCTCGGCCCTGACTCCTGGGGCTGGGCCACGGGGATCCCTTCTGTCGGCGTGTGCTCCGCCGAGCAGTGTACCCGACCGCCCTGCCGAGCGAAGCCGATGGATGCCCGGAAAACGGTCAGGTCTGCGCGGCCGCCCGCCGGAGGGCTTGCTCGAACCGGGCCTGCCTGAGTTCGTGTTCGGCGGCCGCGTAGCGGGCGGCCGCCTGGGCTACTGCGCGCTCGGCCATGCCGCCGGGTGGCCCGGTGCGTGATGTCGTTTCCGTGCCGAGAGCCTTGCTTTGTCCGGGTGTGTCCGGGTGATCCATGACGCTCCCCCTGTCATCGGCACGTCCCAAACGCCCTATCGGTTATACCCCGCGAGCCCCCCGGATAGCGACTGTTCACAGCGAATTTACATCCGAATTTACATCAATCTGACGAGCGGCACGTGGAGCGGAAGGAACGGTGCGACCGAAGGTGAGGTCGCTCGCTGGCGCGCGGCAGATCGATGCGGTAGGGTCGTTCTCGGACGATTGAGGTGCGATTCGGTAGCGAGGAGGTCGCCGTGGACACGCGTGCGGGATGCGATTCTCCCGGGCTGTTCACCGATCTGTACCAGCTCACGATGGCGCACGGGTACTGGCGTTCCGGAGCGAGCGACCTGGAGGCCAGTTTCTACGTCTCGTTCCGCGACAATCCGTTCGGGGGCGGTTACACGCTTGCCTGCGGTTTGGAGCAGGCGCTCGGCCACCTCGAGTCCCTGCACTTTTGCGATGACGACATCGGGTATCTCGCGCGGACCGCAGGTGCCGACGGCGCTCCGCTGTTCGACTCCGAGTTTCTGAAGTGGCTTCGCGGGTTCCGTTTCCTCGGAGACGTGCACGCGGTGCCCGAAGGCACGGTGGTGTTTCCCGGAGAACCCGCCTTGCGCGTCGTGGGCTCGATCGCCGCGTGTCAACTCGTGGAGACGGCGCTGCTCAACATCGTGAACTTCCAGACGCTCGTCGCGACGAAGGCCTCGCGTGTCTGCCATGCTGCGGCCGGAGACCCGGTGATAGAGTTCGGCTTGCGTCGCGCGCAGGGTCCTGACGGTGGGCTTTCGGCGAGCCGTGCTGCGTACGTCGGCGGCTGTTCGGCCACGTCGAACACGCTCGCGTCGCGCGTCTTCGGCATACCGGCAGCCGGAACCCACGCGCACAGCTGGGTCATGGCGTTCGACAGTGAGGAAGAGGCGTTCGAGGCGTACGCGGCGGCGATGCCTAACAACTGCACGTTTCTTGTGGACACGTACGAGACCTTGCGAGGCGTCCGACGTGCGGTCGAGACAGCGGTCCGTCTCAGGGAGCGCGGTCACGAGATGATCGGCATCCGCATCGACTCCGGTGACCTCGCCTGGCTGTCGGTCCACGCACGGCGCATCCTCGACGAGGGAGGGTTTCCCGACGCCCGCATCGTCGCGAGCAACGAGCTCGACGAGCACATCATCGTGAGCCTCAAAGAACAGGGTGCGGCGATCGACGTGTGGGGGGTCGGGACGAAGCTCGTGACCGCCTACGATCAGCCCGCGCTCGGGGGCGTGTACAAGCTCTCCGCCGTCCGCAGACCCGGCGGGTCCTGGGAGCCTCGTATCAAGGTGTCCGAGCAGACCGCGAAGGTCACCGTCCCCGGCGTGCTCGGTGTCAGGCGGTACTACGATGGCGACAGACCGGCGGGCGACATGGTCTACGACGTCGAAACTCCGCCGGTCGGCGATGCCTGGATGATCGACCCCGCCGACCCTACGCGGCGCAAGCGTTTCGAGGAGGAGCGGTCGTTTCGCGAGCTCCTCGAGCCGGTGTTCCTTGGCGGGAGCAGGACTCTTCCTCCGCAGCCGCTCGAACTTGTTCGGGAACGGGCGGCGTGCGAGATCGCGTCGCTCGACCCGACGCAGACGCGCTTCCTCAACCCGCACACGTATCCGGTCGGACTCGAACGGTCCGTCCACGAACTGCGGATCGAACTCATCATGCGACAACGCGCTGTCTCCGAATCGTGAGCGACTTTCGGATGTGGCAGCAACCGCTCGACTGACGCGAGAAAGGATCCGATGAACCCGTGGACGCACTCGTTCTCATAGATATCCAAAACGATTTCATGCCTTTCGGTGCTCTGCCGGTGTCCCAGGGAGACGACGTCGTGCCCGTCGCGAACGCGCTCATGCCGCGCTTCGCCACCGTGGTGGCGACTCAAGACTGGCACCCGCCGGGACACGCGAGTTTCGCGTCATCGCACGAAGGTCGCAAGCCCGGTGATGTCATCGACCTCCAAGGTGTCGAGCAGGTGCTGTGGCCGGATCACTGCGTGCAGCAGACACCGGGGGCTTCGCTCCATTCGGGTCTCGATGTGTACGGCATCCACCACGTCGTCCGCAAAGGGACGGATCCCGCGATCGACAGCTACAGCGGCTTTCTCGACAACGACCGGCGCAGGTCGACCGGTCTAGACGTGCTGCTGAGGCGTCACAGGATTTCCCGCGTCGTTCTCGTCGGTCTGGCCACCGACTACTGTGTGCTGTACACGGCGTTGGACGCGAGGCGCATGGGATTCGACGTCGTGGTCGTGCGTGAAGGGTGCAGGGCCGTGGGACTGGCGCCGAGCGATGAAGACCGCGCCTGGGAGCGCATGCGTCAGGCCGGTTGCCGCATTGCCACGCTGGCCGACATCATCCGGTCATGACGGATGTCGGTCTGATTCGGGGGATGGATCGATGGATGCCGCGCGTCCGTTCGGTCAGAAGAGGTCGCTTAGACCTTCCATCGTCTCGGTCGCATGCTCCAAGCGCCAGTCCTCGAGCGAAAGATAGAGTGTCGGGTTGAACACGACACCCATCGCCACGACGAGGTCGATCACCGATTCGAGCAGGTGGTCGCTGGAGACGATCGGTTCGATGAGGGCTGGAGCCACGAAGTCGCTCGTCACGGGAATGGGAGTCCAGAAATACTTGACGTCGTCCTTCTTGACGATGAGGTCGAGGACGAGGTTGCCGGCGGTCGTTACGACGACGTCGTACCCGTCGGGCGTGCGTTTCCCAAGGACGGAGAGGCTTTTCTCGAGACCGGCCACCCGGACGAGCGTTTGCTCGTCGACCGCCATCGGGAAGGGAGAGGCCGGAAGCGACTTGAGGACTTCGCGCAGATTCACAGCAGCGACGAGCGGGCGCTCCGGAACGCTCTTGAGAAGCAGATCGAGCGCGATGCTCGCTTCGACTATCGACGTGGCGTTGAGCAGGATACGGAAGAGGTAGCGCGTGTCAGGGTCGTAGTGCTGCCGTATCAGCGTGAGACACCGGGTTGTCGTGATCACCGCTGTAGCCTCCGGTCGCGTGCAATAGCGCTCCTCGACTCATGGCACATACATATATCGGCAGGTGCGATTACCATCTCCAGAACTGAGCGACGGGCGGGGCGTGGCGTGTGCCGGACGGACGGCTCCAGCCAGATACTGTGCGTTGCCGCACATCAGGCGGGTGTGATCCAGGTGCCGCCTCGGCCGGAAAGCGCATCGCTCAGACCGTCGGTCGAGCACAGGAGTGCCGAACAGCCGCACGTGTCGACGGCGTACGCGGCGGCAGCGACCTTCGGTCCGATACTGCCTTCGTCGAGCGTACCCGCACCGACCCGCGTGGCC
>CAMTXY010000022.1:0-2583 GCA_947085795.1 uncultured Actinomycetes bacterium
CACGGTCTACCGTCTCGTCGCAAGCGAGGCGGGCGTCAAGGTGGTCGCCTACTCTCCGGGAGGTGACTCGCGATGAGGGGCCTCGTGAGTGCGAAGTGGTTCGGCTGTGTCGCTCTCGCCCTCGCGACTGCAGCGGATTCGTCTCGTTTTTGGTCTCGCGGTACGGGCTTTCGCCCGAGGCCGCTCGGGAGCTCATAGGGCGCTGAGGTCGGCCTGCTGGTTGTCTTAGTAAGCCCGGCGGAACCGGTCGCGAACGGCGTGTATCGCCTCAGCTACCATGATCGATCGGGCTCCGCCGCTCCGATCTACCACCCCGGTGTCGCATCCGTCCAAACCACCGAGGATATCGTGGCTCCCCTCTGGACTTCACTCAGCGCCCCGAAGTATCGCGAAGTCACCTTCACCGGCGGCGGGACCGCGGTCAGCGTCTCTGTGCTCGAAGAGTTCATGACGCGGCTCGTACGGTGAAGGGCGACCGACCGGCTCGAGCGTCACGCAAGGGCCGAACGGTGACCGCTACGCGTCGGGCGCGTCGACGTCCTCCATCGCCAGTATCTGCTCGTACAACCGCATCGTCTCCGACGATGGGTCGAGACCGAGGTCCTCGGCCAATCGATTGCGACACGTCATATACACCTCGATCGCCGCACTGCGCTGACCGACGGTCGCGAGATTCCTCATCAGACACTGATAGAGGTCCTCGCGCCATACATCGGCAGCGACCCCGCTCCATGCGAACTTGAGCGCGCCGCTCGCATCGTCTGCCCGCTCGAGATGTCCGGCCGCCTTGAGCATGGCGTCCCCGAATGCGATCCGATACCGGCTACGCTCGGCGGCGAACCAGTCATCGTAGACGTCGCCAGGCAGCAGCTCGCCCCGATACAGTTCGTCGAGTCGTTCGTACGCTCGCAAAGCCACACTCATGTCACCATTCCGCTCGGCATCGCTCGCTGCCGCCCTCTGCCGATCGAACTCCGTGATGTCCGACTCGATATGGTTCACCACCGCGCGACAGACTCCGCCCAGATTCTCGGCATAGGGCAGTGGGACGTCTCGCACCGCTTTGGACATGAGTGCGGCTTTCATGGCGCTCCAGATCACGTACAGGTTGTTGCGCGCCCTCTCGAAATCCTTATCAGGCCACAGGTGTTCGAAAATGAGATCCCGGGGGACATCTTGTCCCTGCTTGAGAACGAGCATGGCGAAGAGCAGTCGCGCCTTACGCTTCTGCCAGTCACGCTCCCGCACGGTCCGCGTTCCCACCTTCACCTCGAGTCCCCCGAACAATCGCACCTTGCAGGTAGGAACCCCCGAACCGCGCCCGAGTCGCTCGATCGCCTCGGTTCCGGCAAGCCGTAAGACGAGCTTCTGCCAATCATCGTCGCCCATGACCTCTCGCGCCGCAGTGAGCACGCAGTCGACGTCTTGGGGTAGCACCATGCGCAGCAGGTAGGCCGGGAGCCGATCCGAATCGGCCACGTTGGCCAACAGCCCGAGGAGATGCGGGAACGTGCGGACGTACATGCCGACCCACCAGTTGGCGCTCTCGGTGAGCACATAGTCCGCATGGGGGCCGAGACGCTCCTGAGCGCGAGCGATGTCTGCGTTGCGTCGGTCGATTTCGGCGAGGATCAGGTCCGCGATGAGCGCGTGAAGCGCCGCGTCCGCAGCGCCAGCGGCTTCTCGCACGGAAGATGCCTGCTGTGAAGCCGCAACGGTGTCGCCTAACGCGAGAAGAGAGGCTGCGGACTCCAGGGTTGCGGACCACGTGAGCCATGTTATGTCGATTGTACTGCAGTACTCCAGCGCCTCGTCTGCCATCGTCAATGCTGCACTTAAGCCTCCGGTCGCTCGAGTCCAAACGGATCGACGCACACAGTTCCTGGCCAGATCAACTCTGCATCCCATCTCGCTCAGTCCCCTGCTGGACTCATCGCAGATCTCGTCAGCCAAGTCGTAGAATCCCTGCCCGGCTTTCACGGCGGCAACCCCGGCCAGGTACCCGAGAGCCATCATGGTCAATCCATGTCGCCTGGACATGTCGACGGTTTCAGACAGGATATCCCCGGCACGTTGCAGACGCCCAAGTTCAACATGAATGGCACCGATGTTACCTTCCACCTGTATCCGCAGGGTGAAGGGAACCCCCTCGATGTCTCTCAGAGCGATGAACTGACTCAGTGTTTCGGCCGATCTGCCGTACAGCAACGCGTTGATGATCGCCGCACTATTGCGCACTCGCGCTTCCACTTCTGGCTCCATATGCGTGTTGACAGCCAAACGAGTTGCCTCCCCGATGTGAGCTTGCGCCGAACTCAGTTCGGCGGTGAAGGCACGACACACGCCCAGGTATGCATGAGCCAGCACTCGACCGTTCTCATCAAGCCGACCATCCAGCGCGGCAATCAAAGATTCCGCCGCATCGACCATCATCGCCTGGTCCATCTGAAGACGAGCCATAACAAGTAGTGCCTGAGTTGCCGTCTGTTCATCACCATCAGCAGAGGCTAAACTTCGAGCTGCCATAGCCATACGTAGGGCGTCTTCGTGCTCCAACGCCTCCCTGCGAAGCTGTGCATACAA
>CAMTXY010000023.1:0-2016 GCA_947085795.1 uncultured Actinomycetes bacterium
GGGGTGGCGTGAGCCCGATGTCCGGTCTCGAGACAGACGAGTTGTCCCTCGGCGACTCCGACATGGTGGAGGTCGGTCTCGGTGCTCTCGCGGTGGCCCGGCACCCCCGCTATCTCTTGACCCCCGCGCTCGGTTCGTGCGTCGCGGTCGCCCTGTGGGATGTCACGATGCGGCAAGGGGCTCTTGCGCACATCATGCTCGCCCAGCCGCAGTCCAAGAACGCGATTGGAAGCGACAAGACCCGCTTCGCCTCCGTCGCGGTCCCGGAGATGGTCAGGCGCCTGGCCGCCATCGGTTCTCCGCGCCGCCGCCTCATCGCCAAGATCGCGGGCGGCGCCGCCATGTTCAAGGCGGACAACGCGCTCGCCAGCATCGGTGAACGCAACATCGCCGAGGTCAAGCATCAACTCGAACTGTTGCGAATACCGCTACATGCCGAAGATACAGGTGAGCGTCACGCCAGGACGGTCGAGTTGTATCTCGACACCGGCCTGTTCGTGGTGCGGAGTTATCTGTACGGTGTGAAGAGACTGTGAGTACCCGAAGAGAGCACGGCCACATGGAAGAGACTGAGATGGCCGCCCCTCCGGCGCAGGGAGCGGCCGGACGACAACTCACTGTAGCGATCGTCGGGGGGAGCCTTCGGGCCGCCTCGATTCTGCGGCTGCTGAGCGAGGTCGACAACATCGACGTCGCGGCGGTGTGCTACGGCAACCCTACGGCCCCCGCGATGCGTCTGGCCGAGGACCTCGGATTGTACGCAACGCGCGACTATACGGAGATCTACCAGGTGTCGCACCTGGATCTCATCATCGACATGTCCGACGACGCCGGGATCCGTACGGCGCTGCAGTCGCAGCGGCCTCCCGGTGTCGAGATCATCGGCGCGGGAGGGACCGAGCTTATCTGGGACCTCCTCGTAGCCAAGAAGCGCGGTGAAGAGCAGGAGAAGCTCTTCGTGGAGTTGCAGGTCGCCTACGACAAGATTCGCAGTCACGAACGGCGCCTGCAGGGGAGCAAGGAGGCGCTCGAGCGTGCCAACGAGGAGCTCGAGGGTCGTCTGGCGGAGATCTTCTTCACCCACGAGTTCTTCAAGGCGCTCACGTCGTTCAGCGGCGTCGATGACGTCTGCTCGCTCATCGTCGACGGCGCCAACGGCATCCTCGGCGCGGAGATATCGTGCGTCTACCTGTCCTCGCGTGACGACTGGACGCTTCGGCTCGCGGCGTCGCAGGGCAGGCCCGAGGACGATTTCGAGCCGGTGTTGTCGGTGCGCGACACGATCCTCGGCGTTGCGTTCAGAGACGGCGCCGTGCAGGAGCACGACGTACCCTACGGCTCGGCGTCCGCCGGCTGGTGTCGCACCCCCGACGACATCCGATCCCAGTCGGCCGTATCGCTGCGCACTGGCGACCAGGTCATCGGTGTCATGGTGGTCGCGTCATCGACGTACCGCGAGATGACTCCGGTCGAGATCGAGCGCCTGCAGGTCATCGCGCACCAGTCCTCGCTTTCGTTGCAGAACGCCCTGCTCCACGGTGAGCTCGAGCGCCTCTCGGTCACCGACCGGCTCACCGAGCTGTACAACCACGGTTACTTCCAGCAGCGACTCGAGGAGGAGTTCGGGCGTGCGGAGCGGTTCGGCCACACGCTCGCGCTCATCATGCTCGACATCGACGACTTCAAGGCGTTCAACGACACGTACGGTCACCCGCGAGGAGACCGGGTGCTGCAGACCGTGAGCTCGGTGATCCGTAACAACCTGCGTGAGATGGATGTCGCCGCGCGTTACGGCGGCGAGGAGTTCGTGGTCGTGCTGCCCGAGACCGAGGCCGAGGGCGCCCGCGCGGTCGCCGAACGGATTCGCGAAGGGGTCGAGGCGGCCGAGTTCATCGGTGGTGAGGACATCCCGCCGATCCGCAAGACGATCTCGGTGGGCGTCGCGGCGTACCCGGAACACGCGAACGCCGCAGGACGGCTCATCGAAGCAGCGGACCGCGCGATGTACGCCGCCAA
>CAMTXY010000024.1:0-2718 GCA_947085795.1 uncultured Actinomycetes bacterium
CGAGCACGCCAACAACAAGCAGATCCGGGCCTATGGACCACGGCAGAATCCGCTCGAGATCGAGCCCCGGTCTGCTAACCGCGATGAGCGCCGCGATGGTGATGAGCACGAATGCGGCCGTGGCAGCGATCGCGAGAGGCCCGTCGATGACATCCGGATACGACACCATGGCCCACGTCGACCAGACGACGCACACGGCAAGCGCGATGAAGCGTATCAGCAGATAGGCCCGTGTCGGGCTCATCAATCGCTTGGTTGCGGACAGGTCGGCCACAGTCGGATCCCCCGGCGTCGCATGAGAAATGTGCGGTCCTTCAACGTGCTGTGGCACTATAGTGCCACCTACTCACGTCCGAGTCGATTCGCAGACCCATCGAAACGGCAGGTCGGAAAGGCGGGGTTCTGACGATGGACGCGCACGGACTGCGGTCTTTGCTCCAAGCGGTGGCCGAAGGGCTCACGCCGGTCGACGCCGCAGCTCGGGCACTGAGCGCGCCTCCCTTCGTCGACCAGCACGACGCCAAAGTCGACCATCACCGCGCGCTACGCTGCGGGTTCCCCGAGGTCATCTTGTGCCAGGGCAAGACGCCGGAGCAGGTGCGTTCCATCGGCAAGGAGATCCTCGCGCGCGGAGACGTCCTCCTGGCGACCCGCGCCGATACCGCGCAGTTCCAAGCCCTCGCGCAGGTCGCACCCGACGCGCGCCACATCGAACGGGCGCGTCTCATCGTGGTCGACCGTCGACCTCAACAGCCCGGCCACGGTCACATCCTCGTGGCAACCGGCGGCACCGCCGACGTACCCGTCGCCGAGGAGGCCGCGGTCACCGCTGAGCTCATGGGAGCACGCGTCTCCCGGCTGTACGACGTCGGCGTCGCCGGCCTGCATCGCCTGCTCGCCCACTCCGACCTGCTCGCCGACGCCCGTGTCATCGTCGCGGTCGCGGGCATGGAGGGCGCGTTGCCCTCGGTGATCGGGGGACTCGTGTCGTGCCCGGTGATCGCCGTGCCCACGAGCATCGGCTACGGCTCGCACTTCGGCGGCCTCGCCCCGCTGCTCACCATGCTCAACTCATGCGCCTCCGGAGTCGGCGTCGTCAATATCGACAACGGCTTCGGCGCGGGCACCCTGGCGGCGCGCATCAACGGTATGCCAGCCGCTGTCGATCCTGTCGACCCTGCCATTCGCGCTCCCGCCGTCGGGGCCGCTCCCGCCGTCGGCGCGGAGCCGGAGTGACCCGTGCTCGCCTACCTCGACTGTTCAAGCGGAATCTCGGGTGACAAGTTCCTCGCGGCGCTCCTCGACGCCGGACAGGCCGACGGCCGCTTCACGGTCGAGCATCTGCGCGAGGCGGTCCGCGCGCTCGGGCTCGTCGGCGTCACCATCGCGTCGCAGCGGGTGACCCGCGCAGGGATCGTCGGACTCCATGTCACCGTACACGCCGAGGAGGATGCTTCGCACCGGCACTGGGCCGACATCCGCTCGCTGATCGAGGGCGCCTCTCTGGTCCCTGCCGTGCGCGACCGGGCGCTGCGCACGTTCGCGGCGCTGGCGGCCGCCGAGGGGAAGGTCCATGGAGTGGAACCGGAACGCGTCCACTTCCACGAGGTCGGCAGCACCGATTCGATCGTCGACATCGTGGGGGTCTCGCTCGGACTCGAACGGCTCGGCATCGAGCGGCTCGTGTGCTCGACCGTCGCGGTCGGGGCGGGCACGGTGGTCGCCGACGCTCACGGCATCCTTCCGGTGCCTGCGCCGGCCACGCTCGAATTGCTCGCGGGCGTGCCGATCGAGGCGGGTGACGCCACCGGCGAACTGACGACACCCACCGGTGCCGCACTCGTCGCGAGCAACGCGGACCGGTTCGGACCCCTGCCGCCGATGATGCCGACGCGGGTCGGCTACGGAGCCGGCACCCGGGAGATCGACGGCCTGGCCAACGTCGTGAGGCTCGTGCTCGGTCACCCGCTCTCGCCGATCGATGATGCCGAAGAGCCGGGTGCATGTGGCGATGACGACGCCCCGACGTCGCAGGCCGCACTCGGAATCGAAGACGGCCGCGAACCGGTCGTCCTGCTTCAGACCACCCTCGACCACCTCTCTCCCGAGCAGGTCGCGTTCGCCGCCGAGGAACTGCGCTCCAGCGGCCCGCTCGATGTCTGGCAGGTCCCGGCCGCCATGAAGAAGGGGCGCCTCGGCATCGAATTGCGCGTGCTCGTGCGCCCAGGTGACGCCGTCGTGTTCGCGGCTCGCATCCACGAGCTCACCGGCTCGCTCGGTGTGCGACAGGTGGCGATGACGCGCAGCGTGCTTGCTCGTGAGGTGCGCGTGCATGACGGCCCGTGGGGATTGTTTCGCGTGAAGGTGTCGGGTGAGGGCGCGAGCGCACGGATCCGACCCGAGCACGACGACGTCGCGCGCATCAGCCGACGGACCGGCGAGCCCTACGCGACGGTGGCGCAACGGCTACGGGAGGCGGCGGGGGCTGTAGGCGGCGCGGGTGGTGCCGGCTGCGCCGAAACGGATTCGGGAGCTCCTGCTTGAGGTGGGCCCGTAGTCGAGCGGGGCATAGTACCACTCACGGGGCACTGTGGCGGGCATCGGTGATGTATCGCCGCCCATCGCGCATCACCCTTCCAGCGTCGGACATCCTGCGACGCGCGCCATTCGCCTGACTCCTCACCCCACACGTCGCACCTAAATCTTTCGATATCGAAA
>CAMTXY010000025.1:0-5126 GCA_947085795.1 uncultured Actinomycetes bacterium
GTCCCTGACGACCCCGAGGCGACCCGCGAGGCGTTTCTGCGTGCGGCACGAGAGGCGGATTACATCGTCGCTTCCGGAGGCGTGAGCGTTGGCGACTTTGACTACGTCAAGCCGGTGCTCGAAGAGATCGGCGAACTTGTGTTTTGCAAGGTAGCGATGCGGCCTGGAAACCCTCAGACGATGGGGAGCATCGAGGGGGTGCCCTTCTTCGGCCTGCCGGGCAACCCTACGAGCACGTTCGTGGGCTTTGAGATATTCGTTCGTCCGGCGCTTCGCAAGATGCAGGGCTTTTCCGCGCTCGAACGCCCGCGCGTGGTTGCCACGCTCCTTCACGACGTGCGCAAGAAGCCCGACCGCCGCTACTACCTGCGCGCGCGCCTGACCGCCCGCGACGATGGCGCAGGACTTGCGGTCGAGCTGTCCGGCAGCCAGTCCTCGGCGTTGCTCACCGCAGCGCACCTCGGCAACTGCTTCATGGTCCTGCCGCAAGGCGTAAGTTCGTTTCCCGCAGGCGCCGAGGTCGAGTGTCTGCGGCTCGATATCGAGGAAGGGGTCGTGCTATGAGCGGTTCACCCAAGCAGATCGATCCGCGCTGGGCTAAGCAGGTCACACCGGAGATGACGGAGGCCGTCAAGGCCAAGGCCGACGACGGCCGGATCACCTGTGCCGTGCTGCGCAGACTCGCCGAGGACACCGGCGTGCCCTACAAGGTCGCCGGCGCCGCGGCCGACGCGGCGGGCGTCCGCGTCCACAACTGCGACCTCGGCTGCTTCTAGCGCGCGCGGCAGCCGGATGAGAAAGGAGCGTGCGACGTTGTTCAGCACCGGCGGTCGTCTCGCCGAGGAACACTACGACCCCACTCCGGGGCGCTACCGCATACCGGTCGTCTCGATCGTGGGCAAGAGCGACTCGGGTAAGACCGGCGTGCTCGAACGCCTCGTGCGCGAGCTCGTCGCGCGCGGGTACCGGGTCGCGACCGTCAAGCATCACGTCCACGCCATCGACATCGACGTGCCGGGCAAGGACTCGTGGCGGCACGCGCGCGCGGGCGCGCAGGTCACGATGATCTCCTCGCCGTCGCACTTCGCCGTCGTGCGAACCGTCGAGCACGAGCGCTCGCTCGCCGAGATCGTCGAGGCCGCAGGCGACGTCGACATTCTTGTGACCGAAGGGTTCCTGCGCGCGGGCGCCACCCGCATCGAGGTCTCGCGCCGCGCCCGCAGCCAGGACGCGATTCTGAAGCCGCACGAGCGGTTCGCGCTCGTGACCGACAACCCGGACCTGGACCCCGGCGACCGTCCCGTCTTCGGCCTGGACGATACCGCCGGCCTGGCCGATCTCGTCGAGGCGACGTTCCTTGGCGAGGAGTCCCCGCATGGCGACTGACGCGTTCGGCCGCAGGATCGACTACCTGCGCATCTCGCTGACCGACCGCTGCAACCTGCGGTGCGTCTATTGCATGCCCGAGCAGGGCGTATCGTTCAAGCCGCATGGCGACATCCTCACGTTCGAGGAGATCGATCGGTTCGCGGCCGTCGCGGTGCACGAGGGCATCAGCAAGATCCGGCTGACCGGCGGGGAGCCGCTCGTGCGCGTCGGCGTCGTGGATCACGTGCGGCGCCTGCGGGCGATCACCGGGCTCGAAGCGATCGCCCTGACCACGAACGCCACGCTGCTGCCGAAGTTCGCGCGCGACCTGCGCGACGCCGGCCTCACGCGCGTCAACATCTCGCTCGACTCGCTCGATTCCGACACCTACGCTGGCATGACCCGCGGCGGGAAGCTCGCCGACGCGCTTCTCGGCATCGATGCGGCGTTTGAAGCTGGGTTCGCGCCGGTCAAGCTCAACGTCGTCGTGGTCCGCTCGCTCGACCAGGATCTCCTCGGCTTCGCGCGTATGACGCTTCACCGCCCGATGCACGTGCGGTTCATCGAGTTCATGCCGATCGGCGATGACGCCGAGGAAGGCGGCGCGTGCGCCGGCGACAGCAGCGGTTTCCACTGGACGCGCGCCGATCATGTCCCGAGCGACGTGGTGCTCGAAGCGCTCTCGTCGCGGGGGGTCGCAGCCGGTCTCGGCGAACTTCAGCCCGTCGCGCGCGTTGAGGCGCCCGGCGGTTGGGGTCCGGCGCGCTACTATCGCTTCGCGGGTGCACCCGGCACCGTCGGCGTCATCAGCCCGCTCTCGCACCACTTCTGCGGCGAGTGCAACCGGCTGCGCCTGACCGCCGACGGCAAGTTACGCACGTGCCTGTTCTTCGACGACGAGATCGACGTGCGCACCGTTCTGCGCGAAGGCGCCGACGCCGACGTGCGCGACATCATCCGGCGCGCGCTCGACTCCAAGCCGGAAAGCCACAGCCAGCGCATCGGCACGATCCGCCGCATGTCGCAGATCGGAGGCTAGCTCATGACGCATGAACCGAACGAGGCTCACCCCGGCGCACCCGCCGCAACCGCACCCGCCGATGCCGCCCGCCTGACGCACATCGACGAGACGGGCGCCGCCCGCATGGTCGACGTCGCCGCCAAGGACGTCACGCACCGCGTCGCGGTCGCCGGCGCGTTTCTGGAGATGCTGCCTGCCACGCTTCAGGCGATCGTCGGCGGAAAGGCGCCCAAAGGCGACGTGCTCGCAGCCGCGCGCATCGCTGGCATCATGGCGGCCAAGCGCACGAGCGATCTGATCCCGATGTGTCATCCGCTCGCCATCACCCACGTCAGCGTGAAGCTCGAGCCGTCGAGCGCACCGCGCACCGGCATCTCGATTCGCGCCACGGTCGCCACCGACGGCAAGACCGGCGTCGAGATGGAGGCGCTCACCGCAGCTGCCGTCGCCGGTCTGACGCTGTACGATATGTGCAAAGCCGTCGATAGGGGCATGGTTCTTCGCGAAGTCATGCTCCTGTCGAAAGAGGGCGGAGCGACCGGCGCCTGGATCCGCGAGGAGGCCGTCCCGTGACCCCTAAGACCCCTGAAGCGCCCGACACCGGCACCCCCGTCATCGCGTCCGGCACGGTGCTCTCGGTCAACGTGTCCGAGCGCAAGGCAGTCCGCAAGACGCCGGGCTCCATCGGCACGCTCGTGCTCGACCACGGTTTCGAGGGCGACGCGCATGTCGGCGATTGGCACCGCCAGGTCTCGCTGCTTGCGCAGGAGTCCATCGACAAGATGGTCGCAGCGGGCCTCGACGTGGGGCCTGGCGACTTCGCCGAGAACATCACGACCGCAGGAATCGAGCTGATGGCGCTGCCGATCGGCACCGTCATCGAGATCGGCGAGACCGCCGCCGTCGAGATAAGCCAGATCGGCAAAGTCTGCCACACCAAGTGCGCCATCTACTACCAGGCAGGCGACTGCGTCATGCCCAAGGAGGGCGTCTTCGCCGTCGTGCGCGCCGCCGGTGACGTGCAAGTCGGCGACGAGGTGCGTGTCGTCATCCTCGGCAGCGGACAGGAGGAGTAGTGGCTGCGTTGCGCATAGCGGTACTGACCTGCTCGGACACCCGCTCGACGGGGGAGGCCGAGGACACCGCGGGCCCTGCGCTCGCTGATGCCGCGCACGACCTGGGCTGGGACGTCGTCGCGTACCGGGTAGCGCCCGACGACCGTGCGGTCATCGCCGACGCGATCGCGCGGATGGCCGACACCGACGGGGCCGACGTCGTGCTGACCACGGGCGGCACGGGGTTCTCGACGCGCGACGTCACGCCGGAAGCGACCCGTGACGCGTGCGATCGCGAGGCGCCCGGTATCGCCGAGGCCATCCGCTCGCAATCCATGGCGGTGACGCGGCGCGCGATGCTCTCGCGCGCGGTGGCGGGGCTGCGCGGCTCCACACTCGTGATCAACCTGCCGGGCAGCCACAAGGGCGCGCTCGAGTCGTTCGAGTTCGTCTCCGACCAGCTCGAGCATGCGGTGGCGATGATGGCGGGCGGGGGGCACTAGCCGATGGACGCGCAAGACGCGATGGACGCCGGGGGCAGGACGCCGAGCGAGGGGACCGCGCGCGCCACGGCGCGAGTGCGCTACTTCGATCACGCCGCCTCGTCGTGGCCCAAGCCCGGCGTGGTCGTCGATGCCGTCACGTACGCGATGCGCGAGCTGGGCGGCAACCCAGGCAGGGGCGCGTACGAGCTGTCGCTGCGCACATCACGGGCGATCTTCGAGGCGAGGCGCACGTGCGCCGAGCTCCTCGGCGTGCCTGATGCGGCCGACCTCGCGTTCGTGCCCTCGTGCACGTACGGGTGCAACCTCGTGCTCAAAGGGCTGCTCTCACCCGGTGACCGGGTGGTTGTCGGCTCGATGGAGCAGAACGCCGTAGCGCGTCCGCTCGCGGTCCTCTCAGGTCAGGGCGTCGAGGTCGTGGTGGTCGACGCCGATCCGGAGGGCTTTCTGGATCCCGGCGACGTCGAGCGGGCCGTAGCCGCCGCGCCCACGCGGGCGGTCGTGTGCCAGCACGCCTCGAACGTGACCGGCACCATCCAGCCGGTCGGCGATCTCGCCGACATCGCGCATGAACACGGCGCGCTTCTGCTCGTCGACGGTGCGCAAGCCGGCGGGCATCTTCACGTCGACCTGGCCGCGCTCGCAGCCGACGCCTACATGCTCGCAGGTCACAAGGGTCTCCTCGGCCCGCAGGGGATCGGCCTGCTGTACCTCTCGCCCGACATCGACCCGGCCCCGCTGCTCGAGGGCGGGACCGGCGGCAGTTCCTCGGCAGAAGAACAGATGCCTCCCGAGCGTCCTGACCGCTACGAGGCGGGCACGCTCAACACGCCGGGTATCGCCGGTCTCGGCGCCGGTGCGGGCTTCCTGCTCGAGCACGGTGCGGCGCAGCGCGAGATCGAGACGTGGCTTGCGCGCAGGCTCGTAGAGGGCCTCGGTGCGATTCCTGGCGTGCGCGTGCTCGGACCGCCTGCCGGTGTCGAGCGCGTACCGGTGGTGAGCATCGTGCACAGGTCGCTCGACGGCGAACGTATCGCGTTCGCGCTCGACCGTACCGCTTCGATCGCCTGCCGCCCGGGCCTTCACTGCAGCCCGTGGGCGCATCGCACGATCGGCACGCTGGAGTCGGGCGCGGTGCGTTTCGGGATAGGCTGGGGAGTCACCGAGAAGGATGTGGAA
>CAMTXY010000026.1:0-1535 GCA_947085795.1 uncultured Actinomycetes bacterium
CCTGCCGGGGGCGCATCCTCACCCATCTGACGGGGGTTTGTGGGGAGGGATTGTGAATGCAAGTACAAGATAGGACCGCGCCGTTGTCTGGCGGCGGGCGCGGGACAGAGGTCGCTCTGGTGAGGGCGGCCCAAGCCGGGGATGAGAACGCGTCGACACAACTGGTCCGCAGGTACCGGAGCCTCGTTCGCTGCAAGGCCCGGTCGTACTTCCTTGTGGGCGGGGATCGCGACGACGTCATTCAGGAAGGCCTGATCGGCCTGTACAAGGCGATTCGGGACTACGATCCCTCCCGACAGGCGAGCTTCCGTAGTTTCGCGGAACTGTGCGTCACGCGGCAGATGATCACCGCGATCAAGACGGCCACCCGGCGCAAGCACACGCCGCTCAACACGTACGTATCGCTCAGCCGTCCCACCGTGACCGAGGACGACGGAGAGCGCCTACTGACCGACATCCTCGCAGCCAAGGAGATATGCGACCCGGCTGAGATCGTCGTGTCCGCGTGGGAAGGCGACAGCGTCCGACAGGGTCTGTGCGATTCACTCTCGACACTCGAGGCACGGGTGCTCCGGCTGTACGTCGACGGGTGCTCCTACCAGGAGATCGCCGAACGCCTCGGCCGTCACGCCAAGTCGGTCGACAACGCGCTGCAGCGCGTCAAGCGCAAGGTCGAGACCCAAATCGATCGCTGCCGGGTCTGCTGAGTCGGCAGCTACGTCCACCGCCCACGCTCGCGGCCCGGATTCCGAGCCGGATTCGCTCTGGCCGAGCCACGACCGCGCGGCTACAATGGGTGCTCGCGGGCGCTGGCGTAGCTCAATGGCAGAGCAACGGTTTTGTAAACCGTAGGTTGCGGGTTCGACTCCTGTCGCCAGCTCCACACGCACTTCACGCGACGTCCGCTGCCACAGAGGGCGTCGTTCTCATTCCGGGACCACGTGGCCCGGTGCGACTGGCGCTTGGCCGGAAGCCCACAGAATCTCGATCACCTCGGTCGGTTGGGCGATGTTCTTCAGATCGTAGGCGCCATGGTTCGCCCATCGTACGTTCGGGCACTTCGCGTCGTCGGCGATCTGGCGGGTCGTGAATACCTGGCCGCCGTCGGCCAGGTTCATGACGCGCGCCGTGAGGTTGAGAGCGGTCCCGATGAACGGACGGCCGCCTCCGTCGAGCACGACCTCGCCGTCAGCGATGCCGATGCGTACCACAATCTCCCGCTCGCCGGGATGGGAGGCGTTGTGTTCGGCGAGCGCGCTTTGCATCCGTATCGCTGCGGTGATGGCGTCGGTTGCCGAGGGGAACGCCGCTACGAGTCCGTCACCTCCGGTGGATTTTCCATTCCCGCCGTGCGCGCTGATGATGGGAAGCAGCAGGTCGCGATGGCGCTGGATGGTCTTGGCCGAAGCGATGCTGCCGTCCTCCTCGGTCATCTTCGAGAACGACTTCATATCGGTGAGCATCACGACCGATCGCATGGCGTGCTTGGCTGCGAGCTGGTCTTCGGCGGTGGCGATCAGGCGGAGTAGTTCGTC
>CAMTXY010000027.1:0-2879 GCA_947085795.1 uncultured Actinomycetes bacterium
GAGGCGGTCGAACGCGGTAGTCACCTCACGACGGAAGTCGGTGAGGTCCGCGTGATGGATTCTGAGTCCCCTGCGGTCACGATAGATGTCGGGCGCTGCAGTGGCGGGCGGCTCGTCGTCGACCTGGATCAGGCGCAGGACTGTTTCGAGGGCGGTGAGTTCCTCGGCGAGGATCCGGTGCGCGGTGCGTTCAGACACCGACAGACCCACCGATGAGGCGACATCGACGAGTTCCGCGGCGTCGGCCGCCGCACCCGGGCGCTGCCAGACAGGAAGGCGTTCGAGGTCGTTGGCGAAGAGCAGATCCGCGATGTCGAGGGCGTCACGCGACAGTACCGTAACGGTCGCGAGGATCTCGGCCGGCGAACCTAGGTAGACGTCGATCTCCTGGTGTTCACAGGCGAACTCGACGACACGCCTAACGATGTTGTGGGGACCCTTGAGCACGCGGAGCATCCCTGCCTGGTCACGCTCCACGTGCGGCCAGGAAGACTGGTCGGCGCGCTCCGGCAACGCCGTGCAATCGCAGACGACCGTAAGCGCGGTTCCACGATGGGTGTCCGATGCGAACACCCGAGCGGTCGTGACGTTCTCCCTGACGCTGTAGAGCGCCATCCCGCGACCGTGCACCCCCCAGCGGTCCATCACCATCGTCTCGAGCTTAGAGGTCACCCGCGGCTCGAAGATACGCTCCTGCATCGTGGACGGTATCCCGACGCCGTCATCGATGATGGTGAGTGTGCGCACATCTCCGTCCCGATTGCTTGCGAGGAAGATCCGCCGTGAGCGGGCGTCACGAGCGTTGCGGAGAAGCTCGATGACGACGTCCTCGAGACTGCGGATGTCGTGCTTGGCTTGACGCCGCTCTGCCTCGGAGACGCGTAGACGGACGAATCCGTCACCGAAACTCTCCTCGACTTTGAGGAAGGCGTCACCCGACACCGAGGAAACCAGTTCGAGTAACGTGTCTTTGTCAGCGGCCATCGATTCTGCTCCGGTCCGGTGTTCAAATACGGAACGGGCCGCTGGTGAAGGCGACCCGTTCCGTATGGCTGGTAGCCACGATCAGTATAGCCGAGATGCGCGCTACTTGGCGTAGTCGATGGCCCTGCTCTCGCGGATGACGAGAACTTTGATCTGGCCGGGATACTCCAGCTCCTCTTCGATCTGCTTGGCGATGTCGCGGGCCATGACGACAGCATCGGCGTCGTTGATCTGCTCGGGTTTGACCATGACGCGTATTTCACGGCCGGCCTGCATGGCATAGCACTTCTCCACGCCGCTGTGGCTCTCCGCGACGGCTTCGAGCTTCTCAAGCCGCTTGATGTAGCTCTCAAGCGTCTCTCGGCGTGCCCCGGGACGCCCGGCGGAGATCGCGTCGGCTGCCTGGACGAGCACGGCTTCAACGGTCGCGGGTTCTACGTCGCCGTGGTGGGCTTCGATGCAGTGGAGAACGGTTTTCGGTTCGTTCATGCGACGCGCAAGGTCTGCACCTATCACCGCGTGCGGGCCTTCTATCTCGTGGTCGATCGCCTTTCCGATGTCGTGAAGCAAGCCAGCCCGTTTCGCGAGCTTGACGTCGACGTCGAGTTCGGCGGCCATCACGCCCGCGAGATGCGCGACCTCGAGCGAGTGTTTGAGCACGTTCTGGCCGTAGGAGGTGCGGTACTTCAGGCGGCCGAGGGTCCGGACGAGCTCGGCGTGCAATCCGTGGATACCGGTGTCGAAGGCGGCCTGTTCACCGGCCTCCTGGATGACCTGGTTGACCTGGACCTCGGCCTTGTTGAACATCTCCTCTATACGGGCCGGATGAATGCGTCCATCGGCGAGCAGTGTCTCAAGCGTGATGCGGCCGATCTCCCGGCGTACCGGGTCGAAGCTCGAAAGGATGACCGCCTCGGGCGTGTCATCGATGATGAGGTTGATGCCGGTGAGCTGCTCGAACGCGCGGATGTTGCGGCCCTCGCGGCCGATGATGCGTCCCTTCATGTCGTCGCTGGGGATGTGGACCACCGAGACGGTCGACTCGGCGGTGTGGTCGGCGGCAACTCGCTGGATGGCGATGCCGACGATGTTGCGCGCCTTCTTGTCTGCCTCTTCGCGGGCGCGGGCTTCGGTCTCGCGGATATAGGCCGCCGCATCCCGCTTCACGTCGTCCTCGATGCGGCTCATGAGAAGGGCATTGGCCTCCTCGCCGGTCATTCCGGCGAGGGACTCGAGGCGTTCGCGTTCCTGGACGATGAGTTCCTCGAGATCCTTCTCCTGCTTGGCGATCTGGCCCTGCATCGAGGACAACTGGTGCTCGCGCTTGTCGAGGGACTCGGCGCGCCGGTCGATGTTCTCCTCGCGCTGAGCAAGCCTGTTCTCCAAAGCCGCGACTTCCTTGCGCCGCTCCTTGACGTCGACCTCCGCCTCCTGCTTGAGGACGAAGATCTGGTCCTTCGCTTCGATGAGCGCTTCACGCTTGAGGGTTTCGGCCAGCTTCTCGGCTTCCTTGACGACCCGGTCGGCGTCTTCGGCCGCACGTGCAGTGCGACCCTTGATGACGAAGCGGTTCAGTATGAAGCCGAGGGCGGCGCCGATGATGAGTGCGAGTATCGCGATGAGTGCGGTGTTCATCTGAGCGCTCCTCCTTTCGGTGACAATCCACATGTCAGGTCGGGCGCCAGACCCTGGCATCCAGGGATATCATCACCTAGAAGCGAGTGGACGCGGTTGCTGCGACCGCATACCGTGCGCAAAGCTAGGCGACATGGCGACCATCGGCATGCGATTCGGGCCGTCCGGACGCGACGGTAAGATGCGCGCGCAGAGCGGGTGGTACACCCGGCCTGCAGTCCATCGGTTGAGTATCGCTACGCAAACCGCCGACGCGCATC
>CAMTXY010000028.1:0-17253 GCA_947085795.1 uncultured Actinomycetes bacterium
GACCTCGGACCCGAGGGCGGTGACCGTGGAGGCGAGGTCATCGTGACCGGCACTCCCGAAGAGGTGGCCGCCTGCGGTAGCTCGCACACGGGCCGCTTCCTCGCCCCGGTCCTGGCGGGTCGCGGCGCGACCGTCACCCCGGAATCGGGCGGGGCTCTGAAGATTCAGGCCGGTTCCAGGAGCGCGTGAGGCTCGCGACGGTGGTACCGTGAACGCGAAAGGATGCGATTCCCTGGAGGGGACGTGGGTAGAGCGGCACCGGAGTCGGCACGGCGAGACACCGCAGCGCGCGATGCGCGTTTCCGCGCGTTGGTCACCGGTTCGGCCGTGGTGGTGCTTGTCGTCGCACTCGTCTGGTTCGCGATCTCCGTGTGGGGCTCTCGGGGGTCGGACGACCGGTTCGATATCCGACCGCTCGAGCCGTCCGGGCCTGCCGAGACCACGCTGCGTACTCTGCGGCTGGCCGGTGTCGAGCACGCGTCGGTCGGCTCCGCGAACGGAGCGGCGATGGTGCGTCTGGCTTCCCCGGCGCTCAACACCGCTCCCGATGTCGAGATTGCCTGGCAGACCGGGCTTTCCTCGCTCGTCGGTCCCTATCCCGAGGCCGACGTCTACGTCGTCCAGATCTTCGATGCGGCGCGTCCGGTGCTCGAGGCGCGGTGGGATGGCGACGATGCCCGTGCCGCGGTCGGCGGCGATGACGCACGGTCGCTGCGACGGATCGCCCGCTTCACGTTCCTGACACCAGCCGAGGAGGGCGTTCGCGAACTCGACCCCGTGATCGCCGTGGTGGCGCCCGAAGACCAGGTCCGTGTCGCCGCGCGGTTGCGTGACGCCGCGCCGCCGAACGCTGCAGCGATGCCGGCCGCGGTCGCGAGCATCGACATCGAGGTGCCCGGGTTCTACCTCGACGAGAAGAACCGGGTACTCGGACTGCTCGACGAGACCGGACCTCTCCACATGGGCGCAGGTGCGCTTCGCGACGCCGTGAGTGCGATGCGGACGGCGGCGCCCGGCATCCCTGCGGTTCCGCCCGAAGTCGACGCAGGACGGTTCTGGGCCGAACTCGCCGTCCGTACGCTGGACGAGGCGGCAGACGCACGCGACGGTGTACGGCCGATAGCCGATGGCGTGCGTTCCGGGCTCGCGAACACCCCGGCTGATTTGGATTCCACCGGCGTCGCCGGTATCCGGGCGACCGCTCTTGCTGCGGTGGCCGTGGCCCGGGTGCCGTTCGGAAGCGTACTCGCCCAGACCCGGCGCATGGCCATCGACATCGCGGACTCGATCCCCGTGAAGGGCACAGCGGCCAGCGTGTTGCTCGAGACGGCGGGGGTGGGTGACGAGCGCTCCACCATCCGTCGCGTGACCGATTTCGAGCGTGTCGCGGAACTCGACCTGGTACCTGCAGGGCCGATGATCTTCGATTCGCCGGTGGCGGCGGCGGTGACCGCTTGGGACGGATCAGGCGTCGAGTACTCGGCAGGCGGAATACGCCGCACTGTTGCGCCCGATAGCTGGCTCGCGTATCTCCGGCCCGACGGCCGGGTGTACTGGCTGGCCGGAGACGGCGGCGACATCGCGTTGACGGACGGATCTCTACGCGGCTGGGGCTGGACGCGCGAGCGGGTGGCGGTCGTCGACGCGGCGCGCGTCGGCCGCGTGCTAGCGTACGTGGGGGTGCGATGACCGAGCCCGCTCCCACCATCGCCGAACAGGTGAAGGGTGTTCCCGACGCGCCCGGGGTGTACCTCTGGAAGGACGCCGAGGGTTCGATCGTGTACGTGGGCAAAGCCAAGTCGTTGCGCAAGCGCATGAAGCAGTACGTCTCCGGTCAGGACGACCGCGGGAAGATCCCGCACATGATGGGTATCGTGGCGAGTTTCGATTACGTGGTGACCGATACGGAGATCGACTCGCTGATTCTCGAGAAGAACCTCATCAAGCAGTTCGACCCACCGTTCAACGTCGACTACCGAGACGACAAGAGCTACCCGTACATCGCGCTTACCGTGTCCGACCCGTTCCCGGCTATCAAGTTCACGCGCGAGAAGCACCGGAGCGGCACGCGCTACTTCGGTCCCTACACGGATTCCCGGGCGGCGCGGGCGACGATCGAGGCGGTCCGCAAGGTCTACCCGATCTGCGCAGCTCAATGCGTTGAATGGAAGCGTCTGACCGCACGTGGCGGAGAGCCGATCGACCGGGCGTGTTTCGACTACAACGTCGGCAAGGGTCCGGGACCGTGCGTCGGCGCCATCACCACCGCGGAGTACGCGGCGATCGTCGATCAGGTCGAAGGGTTTTTGCAGGGCCGGCACGCTGGCGTGGCCGAGGAGCTGCAGTCACGCATGCGCGCGGCTGCGGCCGAACTCGACTTCGAGCGCGCGGCCCGGTTCCGCAACCGCCTCGAAGCCATCCGCGTGCTCCAAGAGCGTCAGAAGGTCGTCTCCTCTCGGCCTCTCGACGCCGATGTCGTCGGTGTGTACCGCGAGGAGACCATCGCCGGAGTCCACGTGTTCGTCGTGCGGGAGGGTCGGGTTCTCATCGGCAACGAATTCGTGCTCGACAAGGGCATGGACGTGCCCGTGGAGGAACTCGTCGCGGGATTCCTGCTGCGCTACTACGACGAGACCTCGCACGTCCCGCGCGAGGTGCTCCTCGCAAAGCCCCCTGAGAACGCCGCGACCTTCGAGGAGTGGCTCTCGGAGCGCAGAGGAGGGCGCGTGCGCATCCGCGTGCCGCAGCGCGGGGAGAAACGCGACCTGCTCGAACTCGCGACGATCAACGCGCGTCACACGCTCATGCGGCACAAGATGCGCACCCGCTACGACGACGAGCGTCTCAATCTCGCGCTTCTGCAGCTTCAGAGCGCGTTGGCGCTGCCGGGCGCACCGTTGCGCATCGAGTGCTACGACATCTCGACGCTGCACGGTCGCCATTCGGTCGGCTCGATGGTCGTGTTCGTCAACGGGCGGCCCGACACAGCGTCTTACCGCCGCTTCCGCGTGAGACTTCAGAGCGACGAGGCCGACGACGTCGCGATGATGGGCGAGGTCCTTCGCCGCCGGTTCGCGCCGGAGCGTAGGGCCGACGGACGGTTCGGCCAGCGTCCTGACCTCGTCATCATCGACGGTGGCAAGCCGCAGCTCTCCTCGGCGATCAAGGCGCTGGCGGACGTCGGCGCGTCCGGCATCCCGGTCGTGGGCTTGGCCAAACGCGAGGAGGAGCTGTTCGTCCCGGGGTTCGACCGGCCCGTGGTGCTGCCAGCAGGTTCGGCCTCGCTGTATCTGGTCAAGCGCGTCCGCGATGAGGCGCATCGCTTCGCTGTGACCTACCACCGCGAACTGCGGGGCAAGGCGATGACAGCGAGCGTGCTTGACGACATCCCCGGCGTCGGCCCCAAACGCAAGCGGGCGCTCATGAAGGCGTTCGGTTCCGTCCGGCGTCTGCGCGAGGCCGATGTCGCCGACATCGCCGCCGTCCCTGGTATCCCGCGCGAAATCGCCGAGGAGATCGCCGCTGTCGTGCGGCAATCGTCGCCAGATGCCGCCGACGGCGCGTGACGGAGTCCCTTTCCGGCTGGCGGTGACCCGGATGTTCGGTCCGGAGATGTCCGTGGGCTCGGGTATACTCAAAGGTGTCCCCACGCGATGTGTTCGCGTGGCCGGCGCGTGATGTCCAGGCCCTGTTCGTCGAGGGTGATTTCGTTTCGCTCGGGAGGGGATGACCCGTGAACGACGAGTGTGCGCCCCCCGGCCACGAGACCGCTCGGTCGACCGCGCTCGAGCTCGTGGTCATCACCGGCATGTCCGGCGCCGGCCGTTCCGAGGCGATCCACACGTTCGAGGACCGCGGCTACTTCTGCATCGACAATCTGCCGCCGGGGTTCATCCGCCAAGTCGTCGATCTCATGGCTCTCCCAGGCAGTCGTGTGCGCCGCATCGCTGTCGTCTGCGACGTGCGCTCGCGCGAGTTCTTCGACGAGCTAGCTGGCGAGCTCATGCATCTCGAGACGAGCGGTACCGCATACGACCTGCTGTTCCTGGAGGCCGACGACGACACGCTCGTCCGGCGTTTCAAAGAGACTCGGCGGCGCCATCCTCTGTGCGGCGAGAGCGGTTCGGTCGCCGAAGGCATCGCGGCGGAACGAGAGGCGCTCGCCGACATCCGCGCGCGCGCGGACGTGATCATCGACTCAAGCGAACTGCGCCCCGCCGACTTGCGTGCGGCCATCAAGAACCGGTTCTTCTCGGCGTCGCGCAAACCTTCGCTCACCGTGACGGTGATGTCGTTCGGCTTCAAGTACGGGGTCCCCATCGATGCGGACATCGTGATGGACGTGCGCTTCCTTCCCAACCCCTATTACCTGCCGGAACTCCGTGATCTGACCGGCCTCGACGCGCCGGTGCGCGCTTTCGTCCTCGAGCGCGATGAGACCCATGAGTTCACGGAGCGCTGGTTCGCTCTTCTCGAGGTACTGCTACCAGGCTACCTGATGGAAGGCAAAGCACACCTCGTCGTGGCGCTCGGATGCACCGGCGGTATGCACCGCAGCGTCGCTTTAGCCGGAGAAACCCTAGCGTTCCTCGCGTCTCTCGGCTACACGGCGGCGGTCAATCATCGCGACATGGGTAAGGACCGGGTCGGCCGGTGAGCACGGACGAGGGTACGCGCCGCGCGGTGGCGATCGGCGGGGGAACGGGGCTGCCGTCGGTGTTGCGCTGTCTGGTGCAGGCGGGATTCGACACCACAGCGGTCGTCACCGTCGCCGACGATGGGGGCTCGAGCGGTCTGCTCCGGGAGCAGCTCGGCATGCTGCCGCCCGGCGACATCCGTAACTGCCTTGTCGCGCTCGCCGACCCCGAGAGTCTGGTGGCCCGGCTGTTCCAGCACCGCTTCCCTCACGGCGAAGGTCTTGCAGGTCACGCGCTCGGCAACCTCGTGATCGCCGCGCTCGCCGACATCACCGGCGGCTTTTCCGATGCGATCGAAGCGGCCGGTGCTCTGCTCGACGCGAGCGGCCGGGTGCTGCCGTGCACGCTCGTCGACGTCCGCCTGCACGCGAAGGACGCATCCGGTCGCCGGATCAGCGGACAGGCCCGGCTGGCTGACGCGCCGGGACCGCTCGTGGACGTCGAGCTCGAACCGGCGTGCCCGCCGGCGTATGTCCCCGCGCTTGAGGCGATCTCCTCGGCCGATGTCATCGTCATCGGTCCGGGCAGCCTGTTCACGAGCATCCTGCCCAACTTCCTTGTCGACGGCGTGGCCGAGGCGGTCCGCAACGCGCGCGCGCGCCGTGTCTACGTGTGTAACGTCGCCAACCAACGGGGCGAGACGAGCGGGATGGACGCGTACGGCCACGTGCGGGTTCTACTGGACCACGGGCTCGACGGCGCGATCGACACCGTGCTCGTGCACGACGCCGACGATCCTGCCCGCGCCGCCGGACGCCGTCTCATGTGCGATGATGTCGCTGTCGCGGTCGAACCGGTCGCCGCGGGTCCGCAGATCCGCGAACGCATCGTTGCTCGCGGCCCGCAAGTCATCGCGCGTGACATGGTCGAGGTCGACAACGTGCTGCGGCACTCGAGCGTACTGTTGTGCCAGGCGCTTCGAGAGGTCATCGGGTAGATGTCGTTCACCGCCGAAGTCAAAGAGGAACTCTCGCGCGTCGAGGCCCGGCGCCTCTGTTGCCAGAAGGCGGAACTCGCCGCGCTCGTGCGCATCGAGGGCACCTTGCACATCAGCGGTCCCGAGCGGTTCCGTCTCGAGCTTGCGACCGAGACCGCGCCCGTGGCCCGCAAGGCCATCAAACTCCTGCACAGACTCTACGACCTCAGGACCGAGCTGACGGTCCGCAGAAGCGTGCTGCACAAGACGAACAACTACCTCATCACTGTGCCGGGTCAGCCGCGACTGCCGCAGGCCCTCAACGAGCTCGGCATCCTCGACGACTCGATGACGCTCACCACGGGCATCCTGGCGAGGGCGGTGCGCCGGGACTGCTGCGCGATCTCGTACCTGCGCGGCGTGTTCCTCGGCGGCGGCTTCGTGGCCGACCCGCATGGCGACTTCCATTTCGAGCTGACGGCCGAGTCAGGGCAGGTCGCCGAGGATCTCGCGTCGCTGATGCGGAGGTTCGACATATCACCCAAGGTCACGCAGCGCCGAGGGCTGCACACCGTGTACCTCAAGGGTGCCGAGCCCATCGTGACGTTCCTCGCGCTCGTGGGTGCCCATCGCGCCCTCCTGCGCACGGAGGACGTACGCGTGGTCAAGTCGATGCGAAACGACGTCAACCGGCTGGTCAACGCCGAGACGGCGAACCTCGTCAAGACCGCCGATGCCTCACTGGCGCAACTCGAGTCGATCGATCTGCTCGCGCAGACGACCGGCCTCGACAATCTGCCGCCTGCGCTGCGAGAATTGGCGCGTCTGCGGCTCGAGCATCCCGACGTGAGCCTGCGGGAGCTCGGCGAGTTGGCCGACCCGCCGCTGTCGAAGTCCGCGGTCTATCATAGGGTCAGGCGCATCGAGGAGTTGGCCGAACGCGTGTCGGAGGCAGGATAGAACCCGCAGGGAGGGTATGGAGTAACCGCAGGACCGCAACGGAGCGGTCGCTGCGAACGTGTGAGCGAGAGCGCGATCCGCTCTTGAAGAAGGAGGGAGTTTTCGTGACGATCAAGGTAGGCATCAATGGTTTCGGGCGCATCGGTCGCCTCGTGTTTCGGGCCATGGAGAGCGATTCCACGGTCGAAGTCGTCGCCGTCAATGACCTAACCGACGCCAAGACACTCGCGCACCTGCTCAAGTACGACTCGATCCATCGGCGATTCGGCAGTGAGGTGACCGTGGTCGAGGGCGGCTTCACGGTCGGCGGACGCTTCGTCAAGGTCCTCTCGGACCGCGATCCGGCCAACCTGGGCTGGGGTGCGCTCGGCGTCGACGTCGTCGTCGAGTCCACCGGGTTCTTCACCGACGCGACCAAGGCCAAGGCCCACATCGACGCGGGCGCGTCCAAGGTGATCATCTCGTCCCCCGCCTCGAACGAGGACATCACCATCGTCATGGGCGTGAACCATGAGGAGTACGACGCGTCCAGGCACCATATCGTCTCCAACGCCTCGTGCACGACGAACTGTCTCGCTCCGTTCGCCAAGGTGTTGCGCGACGAGTTCGGAATCGTTTCCGGCTTCATGAACACCATCCATAGCTACACGAACGACCAGTGCACCCTCGATGCACCGCACAAGGACCTGCGCCGTGCGCGCGCTGCGGCCGTCTCGATCATCCCCACCTCGACCGGCGCCGCTAAGGCGATCGGGCTCGTCATGCCCGACATGAAAGGCAAGCTCGATGGCATGTCGATGCGCGTGCCCACGCCGGACGGCTCAGTCGTCGATCTGGTCGCCCAGCTTGGCCGTGACGTGACCGCCAAGGAGATCAACGCCGCGATGAAGGCCGCTGCCGAGGGACCCCTCAAGGGAATCCTCGAGTACTGCGACGAACCGATCGTGTCCGTCGACGTCGTGGGCAACCCGGCCTCGTCGGTCTTCGATTCGCTCCAGACCATGGTCATGGGTGGCACGGGCAATTTCGTGAAGTGCGTGTCGTGGTACGACAACGAGTGGGGCTACAGCATGCGGATCAACGACCTCGCCAAGCACATCATGGCGTGAGGTGTCCGCAATTCGAGCCGGCGGGGCCTTGAGAGGTCTTGGCCGTCACGTAGACTCCTGGAGGCCGGATGTTTCACAAGAAGACGGTGAAAGACATCGATGTCCGTGGCCAGCGCGTGCTCGTGCGGGTGGATTTCAACGTACCGCTCCAGGAGGGCTCCGTCGTCGACGACACTCGCGTTCGGGCCGCGCTGCCGACCCTTCGGTATCTGGTCGACCGTGGTGCGCGCGTGATAGTCATGAGCCATCTCGGGCGCCCGAACGGAGAACCAGACCCGCAGTACTCGCTCAGGCCGGTGCGCCGGGTACTGCAGCGTCTCATCGGCCGCAATGTCGTGTTCGTCGACGATATCGTCGGCCCGGACGCGATCGAGGCGGTCGATCGGATGGTCGACGGCGAGATCCTCATGCTCGAGAACGTACGCTTCCACCCGGGCGAGAAGGCCAACGACCCCGGGTTCGCCCGTGCCCTGGCCGGTCTGGCCGACGTGTACGTCAACGACGCGTTCGGTGCCGCGCACCGGGCGCATGCATCGACCGTGGGCGTCGCCCGTCACCTACCCGCGGTCGCCGGCATGCTGCTCGCCCGCGAGGTCGAGACGCTCTCGGACATGCTCGCCGATCCCGAACGTCCCTTCGTGGCGATTCTCGGCGGCTCGAAGGTGTCGGACAAGTTCGGCGTCATCGATCGACTGCTCGACTGCGTCGACACGCTCATCATCGGGGGCGGCATGTGTTTCACGCTGCTGGTCGCCATGGGGATCGATGTCGGTAGGTCGCTCGTCGAGCAGGAATGGGTCGAGCCAGCGAAAGCGATGCTGCACAAGGTGGCGGACAACGGTGTCGACCTGCTGCTTCCCGTGGACTTCGTCGTCGCCGATGCGATCGCCGAGGATGCCGATACGCGGATCGTCGGACGCGAGGAGATTCCTGCCGACATGATGGGGCTCGATATCGGACCGACGACCGTCGAGCTGTTCAGGGAGGCCATCGGGACGGCCAGGACGGTGTTCTGGAACGGCCCGATGGGCGTGTTCGAGATGACACCCTTCGAGGCCGGTACCCGTAAGGTGGCCGTGGCGGTCGCCCGCAACCAGCGTGCGGTGTCCGTCGTCGGCGGCGGTGATTCGGTCGCCGCTTTCAAGAAGTTCGATCTAGAGGAGCGCGTCACCTTCATGTCCACGGGAGGGGGCGCGTCGATGAAACTGCTCGAGGGCTCCGAGCTGCCAGGAATCGAGGCACTGCTCGACCGCGACGAGCGGTGACGACACCGCCGACAGGAGGACCGATGAAGCGCCGACCGATGATCGCCGGCAACTGGAAGATGTACAAGACGGCGGGCGAGGCCGCCATCCTCGTCCAGAATCTCGAGGACTTGGTCTCGGAACACTGGGACAGCGTCGACGTCGTGGTGTGCCCGCCCTTCACGGCCCTCAAGAGCGTGTCGACGGTCATCGAACTTGACCGGCTCCGGATGGGACTCGGCGCGCAGGACGTGCACTGGGAGACGGACGGCGCGTTCACCGGCGAGATCTCTCCGCGGATGCTCGTCGACCTGCGGTGCGACCACTGCATCGTGGGGCACTCGGAGCGTCGGGAGATGTTCGAGGAGACCGATGAGACCGTCAACAAGAAGGTCAAGGCGTTGTTCGCGGTCGACATAGTACCGATCGTCTGTGTCGGCGAGACGCTTGCGACACGCGAGGCGGGAGAGACCGAGGCGCATGTGCGCTCGCAGATCCGAGCCGGGCTCGACGGTATATCGGTGGAAGAGGCGGCCCGTGTCGTGATCGCTTACGAGCCGATCTGGGCGATCGGGACGGGGCGCACTCCGACACCGGAGAGCGCTAACGACGTGGCCCGCACCATCCGCGCCACCGTCGGGGCCATGTTCGGTCAACCTGCGGCGCTGACGTGTCGTGTCCTGTACGGTGGCTCTGTCAAGCCGGAGAACGCGACGCTGTTCCTCGGCGAACCGGACATCGACGGGGCGCTCGTGGGCGGGGCAGCACTCGACGCAGCGTCGTTCACCGGCATCGTCGCGGCCGCGCGGTAACCGAATGCCGAGGAACCTTCCCGCCGCACTCATCATCCTCGACGGTTTCGGTATCGCCGAGGACGGCCCGGACAACGCTGTCTCGATCGCGCGTACGCCTGAGATCGACGCGCTGTTCGACCGCTATCCGGTGACCGCGCTGCGGGCGTCCGGTCTGGCCGTGGGGTTGCCCGAAGGCCAGATGGGCAACTCCGAGGTCGGGCATCTCAACATCGGAGCCGGGCGCGTCGTCTACCAGGAGCTTACGCGCATCAACCTCGCCATCGAAGACGGCTCGCTCTTCGACAACCGGGTGCTTGCCGATGCGATCGATTCCGCTGCCGCCTGCGGTGGGGCGGTTCACTTCATGGGGCTGCTCTCCGATGGCGGCGTGCACAGTCATCAGGAGCACCTCTACGCGCTCGTGCGCATGGCGGTCGAGCGTGGCGTCGGCAAGCTGTTCATCCATGCGTTCCTCGACGGACGTGACGTTCCGCCTCGCTCGGGTGCCGGGTACCTCGATCAACTGCAGGAGCGGCTCGACGCTCTCGGAACCGGCATGATCGCGTCGGTCATGGGCCGGTATTGGGCGATGGACCGCGACAACCGGTGGGAACGTGTTGAGCGTGCATGGCAGGCCATGGTGGCCGGTCAGGGCGAACGCGCTTCCGACGCGACCGCTGCCGTGCTCGCCTCGTACGAGGCCGATGTCACCGACGAGTTCGTCGCGCCGACCGTCGTGTGCGACGAATCCGGCGTGCCGCTCGCGACGGTTGGCGACGGAGACGCCCTCGTGTTCTTCAACTTCCGTCCCGATCGGGCGCGCGAGATCACCCGCGCATTCGTGGATCCGGCGTTTCGTGGCTTCCTGCGGTCGACCGTGCCTGACGTGCACTTCGTCTGCCTCACCGAGTACGATCCGACGATTCCGGCGCCGGCGGCGTTTCATAAGGACCAGCCGTGCTGTGTGCTGGCCGACGTGCTGTCCGAAGCCGGCCTGCGTCAGCTCCATATCGCCGAAACTGAGAAGTACGCGCACGTGACGTTCTTTCTCAACGGTGGTTCCGAGGAGCCCAGATCCGCCGAGGAGCGCATCCTCGTTCCGAGTCCCAAGGTCGCGACGTACGACCTACAGCCCGAGATGAGCGCGCCAGAGGTCACCGATCGCCTCGTGGAAGCGATCGAGCAGCGACGTGCCGATGTCTACATCGTCAACTACGCGAACTGCGACATGGTGGGGCACACAGGCGTGCTCGAGGCGGCGGTGAAAGCGGTGGAGACCGTCGACGTCTGTGTCGGGAGGGTCGTGCGTGCGGTACAGGAGCGGTGCGGCGTGGTGCTTGTGACCGCCGACCATGGCAACGCCGAGCACATGGTCGATGCCAACGGTTCGACCCCGTTCACCGCGCACACGTGCGGCGATGTTCCGCTGTGCGTGGTGGCCGATGGTGTCGTCGGGTTGGCCGCCGGTGGGATGCTCGCCGATGTGGCACCGACCCTGCTGGCTCTCATCTCGGTTGAGCAACCGGTCGAGTGGACGGGACGCTCGCTCCTGATATACTGAGCGATTGCCGAATGGTGTGTCCCGCGCGAGGCGCGGGCGGAAGGAAATGAGTCGAAGTGAGCGCTCTCGTTGGAATCATCCTCGTGGTCCACGTCATCGTGTCGGTGGGTCTTATCGCGTTCGTACTCCTGCACTCCGGCAAGGGTACCGGTGTATCGTCGATGTTCAGCGGCGTCATGCCGACCACGTCGACAGGAACGAGCATCATCGAGAAGAACCTTGACAGGATCACCATCGGTCTGGCGGTCATGTTCTCGGTTACCCTTCTGCTGCTCATGGTTCTTTACGCTCCTGGCGCGTAGAACACGCTTCTTATCCATAATCATGCACTTTCTTCATAGCTCATTCAGCGGTGCCTATAATCTGTGCTCAGGCCTGCGTCGAGAGTCGCGCGAGAACCGTGCGAAGCTTGCATTTGCATACCATGAGGGCAAAACTGATAGGGTACATATCGAGGAGGGGCCGAAGGGAGGGTGCGTCGTGACTACGAGGTTTCGCAAGGTACTGGTTTTCGTACTGAGCCTTGCTCTTGTCCTGAGCATGGTGGGTGCGTCAGGCTGTGCGCGAGGTGACGGTGGCACGTTCAATTTCTACATCGGCGAGCCGGCGTTCATCGATCCGTACAACCTCCAGGAGTCCGAAGGTACGCAGGTCGGCCAGGCCGTCTTCGACAGCCTCGTGACGTTCGACCCGCTGACGTCCGAGGTCAAGCCGGCTGCGGCCAAGAGCTGGGAGTCCAACGAGGATGCCACCGTCTGGACGTTCAGTCTTGTTCCGGGTGCGAAGTTCCACAACGGCCGTGAAGTGACGGCCGAGGACTTCAAGTACGCCTGGGAGCGTATCTCCGACCCGAAGAACGAGTCCGAGATCTCCTACCACCTGTCAGCCGTCAAAGGTTACGACGAGATGCAGGCTGGTACCGCCACTGAGCTAGAAGGCGTGAAGGCCGTCGACGCGACCACGCTCGAGGTCACTCTGAACTACGCCTTCGCCGACTTCGAGTATGTGGTCGGTCACCCGGCGCTGGCGCCGGTACCCGAAGAAGAGGTCGAGAAGGATCCTGAGGCCTTCGGTGAGATGCCGATAGGCAACGGCCCGTTCAAGATGAGTGAGCCATGGGCCCGCGACCAGTACATCAAGGTTGAGAAGTTCGCTGACTACTACGGTGATGCTCCGTACATCGACGGCATCGAGTTTAAGATCCTCGCCGATCAGGACACCGCGTTTCTGGAGTTCCAGGCGGGCAACATGGACCTGGTGCAGATTCCGGCGGGCCAGATCCAAGCTACCGTGGATGAGTACGGTGAGAGCCCTGACGGCTACACCGTCAACCCGGGTGAGCAGACCTTGCTCGGTACCGAGCAGGCGGTCTACTTCCTGCTCATGAACAACACCGACGAGGCGCTCAAGAACCCGAAGGTCCGCCAGGCGCTCTCGATGGCCATCGATCGTCAGGCCATCTGTGACACGGTCTTCGAGGGTACCCGCATCCCGGCGACCGGCATCGTGCCCGAGGGTATCGTCGGGTTCCGTGATGGTGCCTGGGAGTACGCTAAGTACGACGTCGAGGCGGCTAAGGCACTGCTGGCCGAGGCGGGCTACCCGAACGGCGAGGGCATGCCGAAGATCACTCTCGAGTACAACACGGGCTCGGGCCACGAGGACATCCTCCAGCTCGTACAGAACGACCTCAAGAACCTCGGCATCGAGTCCGAGCTGGTCGGCACCGAGTGGGCCCAGTATCTCGACAAGCTGACCGAGAAGACGTACCAGATCGGCCGTCTCGGTTGGGTGGCGGACTACCCGATCATGGACAACTTCCTCTACCCGTTGTTCAAGACCGGTGGCGACGACAACTACTCGGTGTATAGCAATCTCGAGATCGACGCGCTGCTCGAGGAGGCTCGTAAGACCGTCGACGATGACGAGCGCATCGCGATGTACCAGGATATCGAGGCCAAGATCGGCTCTGAGTCCCCGGTCATCCCGATGATGTACTACCGCCACACCCGTGTCGCGTCCGACCGGGTCTTGGACGGCATCTTCAGCGCGAACGGTCTGTTCTACTTCGAGAAGGTCAGGCTGAAGCAGTAGCACGCTCGCACTGCACCGGTCAGCGACGAGTGCCGGGACGCGCCCACCCGGGCCTCCCGGCACTCGTCGACGCGGGCGTCGGATCCCGGTGATCCGAAGGACGAGAAAGCTCTTCCATGCTCAAGTATGTGTTCCGGCGCGTGCTGCAGATGGTTCCCGTCTTCTTCGGTGTGACGCTCCTGCTCTTCGTGCTCCGCGCCCCCGGCATCCTGCCTGGGGATCCCGTGCGGATGATCACGGGTGAGCGTGCGATATCCGATGCGCTCAGGGAGCAGATCGTCAAGAAACACGCTCTCGACAAACCCCTCCATACGCAATACGCCATCTATGTGTCGAATCTGCTCAGGGGCGACCTTGGAGAGTCGTATCAGCGCAATCGTCCGGTACTCGACATCTTTGCCGAGAAGTTCCCCAACACACTCCGTCTCGCGTTGGCGGCGATTCTCATCGAGATCATCATCGGCGTGTCGGCCGGCATCATCTCGGCGGTGCGACAGTACTCGTTCTCCGATGTGTTCGTGACACTCTCGACATCGATTCTCGTGTCGGTGCCGGTCTTTTGGCTCGGCATGTTGCTACAGATACTCTTCGGCATCAAGTTGAAGGAGTGGACCGGCGGAGCGATCTTCCTGCCGATTTCCCAGATGTCGTCGGCCCAGTTCCCTGACTGGGTGCATATCATCCTGCCGGCTATCACCCTGGCGTCCGTCTCCACGGCGTATGTGGCGCGCATCATGCGCAGCCAGATGCTCGAGGCGATGGGCCAGGACTACATACGAACCGCAATGGCCAAAGGCCTGACCCGAAACGCGGTCACGTTCAGGCATGCGCTCAAGAACGCGTTGATTCCGGTCGTCACGTTCGTCGGCATCGACTTCGGCGTGATGATGAGCGGGGCGATTCTCACAGAGACGGTGTTCAGCTGGCCCGGAGTCGGCCGCGAGATCTTCCTGGCCGTCGGGCAGCGTGACTGGCCGGTGGTCATGGGCGGAGTGATCATCATCGTGCTCCTGGTGATGATCATCAACCTGCTCGTCGACTTGAGCTACGCGTGGCTCGACCCGCGAATCAGGTACGGGGGTGGTGCGGAATGACGGCGCCTGCTTCTGTGGGCGCGAAGAGCCGCACGCTGTGGGGCGACGCCTGGCGCCGCCTGCGCCACAACAAGCTCGCGATCATCGGACTCGCCTGGATCGTCTTCGTGGTTCTCATGACGGCATCGGCCGAACTATGGGTGCCGTCGACGTTCGGAGATCCGCTGGCGATCGACACCGCGCCCGGAGCGAGTCTGCAGTCGCCGTCGTTCGAGCACCCGTTCGGCACCGACAAGCTCGGTCGGGACGTTTTCTCGCGTGTCGTCTACGGTGCCCGCATCTCCTTGACCGTCGGTGTGATCGCGGTATCGATCTCGCTTCTCATCGGCGTGCTGCTCGGGGCGATCTCGGGCTACTACGGGGGGTTCACCGACACGCTCGTGATGCGCTCGGCGGATGTGTTCTTCGCATTTCCATACATCCTGTTCGCCATCGCGCTCATTGCCGTACTCGGCCCGAGCTACCGCAACGTGTTCATCGCGATCGGCATCCTCGGGTGGCCGAGTATCGCGCGCGTGTTCCGCAGCTCGATCCTGTCAGTGAAGGAGAATGAATACGTCGACGCGGCCCGCGCGATGGGAGCGTCCGATCTCCGAATCATGTTCCGGCACATCATGCCGAACGCGGTCGCCCCTATCATCGTGTACGGGACGATGAGCATCGGTGGCGCGATCATCACCGAAGCGGCGCTGTCCTTCCTCGGTATGGGTGTTCAACCGCCTACGCCCTCGTGGGGCCTCATGCTCTCCGACGCCAAGTCGCTCATGTTCCGCGCGCCGTGGCTGACCATATGGCCTGGCTTCGCGATTCTCACCACGGTGCTCTCGTTCGTGCTCATGGGCGATGGTCTGCGTGACGCCCTCGACGTGAAGATGAAGGACTGATCGATGTCGGAGCTTCTCGAAGTCAAGAACCTCTCGACGCACTTCACCACCCGCGACGGTATCGTCAAGGCGGTCGACGACGTCTCGTTTTCGCTGGAACCGGGTAAGACGCTGGCGGTGGTCGGCGAGTCCGGCTCCGGGAAGTCGGTGACCGCGCTGTCGATCATGCGGCTGGTCGCGGAACCGGCGGGTCGCATCGTCAACGGACAGGTGTTGTTCAAGGGCGATGACGTGCTCAAGATGAACGAGGCCCAGGTCAGGGAGTTGCGCGGCGATCGCATCGCGATGATCTTCCAGGACCCGATGACCTCGCTTAACCCGGTGTTCCGCGTCGGTCGTCAAATCGGCGAATCGCTCATCCTGCACAAGGGGATGACCCGCAAGGAGGCGTTCGAGCGCGCGATCGAGCTCCTCGACATGGTCGGCATTCCGCATTCGCGTGAGCGCGCGAAGGACTACCCGCACCAGTTCTCCGGTGGGATGCGGCAGCGCGCGATGATCGCAATGGCACTCGCGTGCGACCCCGACATCCTTATCGCCGATGAGCCGACCACTGCGCTGGACGTGACGATCCAGGCCCAGATCCTCGAACTGATGATCGAGATGCAGGAGCGGACGGGGGCGGCCATCATCATGATCACGCACGACCTCGGCGTTGTGGCCGACATGGCCGACGACGTGATGGTCATGTATGCGGGTAGGCAGGTCGAATACGGCAGGTCGGACGACGTGTTCCACCGTCCGCTGCACCCGTACGCGTGGGGTCTTCTCGACAGCCTTCCTCGGCATGACGTCGACGAGAAGGGGGTGCTCGTGCCGATCACGGGCCAGCCACCGAGCCTCATCAACGTGCCGTCAGGATGTGCGTTCCACCCGAGGTGTCCTTACGCTCGGGAGGTGTGCCGCGCCGATGTCCCGGCGCTGACCGATATCATGGATGGTCACCTGTCAGCGTGCCATTTCTCGGCCGATTCCGGTTTCCACCGCAGTGTCGCCCGGCCCGCCGGGGAGGTGGCGTGATCGTGAGCGAGCTTCTGAGGGTCGAGAGTCTGCGCAAGTACTTTCCGGTGGAACAGGGGGTGCTCGGTTCCCGGATAGGGCGCAAAGTCTACGCGGTCGATGACGTCTCATTCACCATCAACGCCGGCGAGACCCTGGGGCTTGTGGGCGAGTCCGGATGTGGCAAGTCGACGACGGGGCGGTGCGTGATGCGGCTGCTCGAACCGACGTCCGGCACCATCACCTTCGACGGCGCCGACGTCGGATCTTTGCGCGGCGCCTCACTCAAGGCGTTCCGTCGTGACGTCCAGATCATCTTCCAAGATCCGTACGCGTCGCTCAATCCCCGTATGACCATCGGCGAGATCGTGTCGGAGCCGCTCGTCGTGCATGGGATCGGAACGCGTGATGAGCGTCGGAATCGCGTCAAGGAGCTGCTCGAGATCGTCGGGTTGAACCCGGAGCACATCAACCGGTATCCCCATGAGTTCTCGGGAGGGCAGCGCCAGCGCATCGGCATCGCACGCGCGCTCGCGTTGCGCCCCAGGCTCGTCGTGTGCGACGAGCCGGTGTCCGCCCTCGACGTCTCGATTCAGGCGCAGGTAATCAATCTCCTCGATGAACTACAGGACACCTTCGGTCTCACGTACCTGTTCATCGCGCATGACCTTTCCGTGGTTCGCCATATCTCGGACCGGGTCGCGGTGATGTACCTCGGCAAGATCGTCGAGATTTCGGACTGGAAGAGTCTCTACGACGCCCCGCACCATCCTTATACGCAGTCCCTGCTCTCGGCGGTGCCGGTGCCCGACCCGGAGAAGCAGCGTTCGCGCGAGCGCATCATCCTGCAAGGCGATGTGCCGAGCCCGATCGACCCGCCGAGGGGGTGCCGCTTCCACAC
>CAMTXY010000029.1:0-1460 GCA_947085795.1 uncultured Actinomycetes bacterium
TTCCGATCTTGTTGACGCCGCCGGATGCCATGAACGCGGACGTGGAGTCCGCGATTCGCGCGAAGCGCGCGCAGATCGGACGGTTGCACTGTTACGGCGGGTACGGTGCGATCGGCGAGGTGCCGCGGGCGCGCATCGCGCACGCCATGAGGGGCAGCCGCTGACGGGTGGACCCAGGGACCGGATGTCGCGCGCTCACGCCGTTTCGGCAGCCGATGTGCTAGCGTCGTCGACATGACCGCGCACTCGCTGTTCGCCCCCGTCCCGCTCGGTGTCGAGACGCTTCTCGCCGAGGAACTGCGCGCTCTCGGAGCAGCGCAGGTTTACGCCGCGCGCGCTGGCGTCTCATTCTCCGGAACGCTCGAGACGGCCTACCGTGCGTGTCTGTGGAGCCGGACCGCATCGCGCGTCCTGCTTCGTCTCACCGAGGTTCCCGCCGGTAGCCCCGATGAGCTCTACGAGCACGTCCGCGCGTTGCCGTGGGAGGATCACGTCGCGGCCGACGGATCGATCGCCGTGGACTTCACCGGCGCGCGCTCGCCGATCACGCACTCGCACTACGGCGCGCTCAAGGTCAAAGACGCCATCGTCGACCGCTTCCGAGATCGTACGGGCGGGCGTCCCGACGTCGACACGGACGCACCGGACCTGCGCATCAACGTCGCGGCGCGCACGCGCAGCGCGGTCATCAGCATCGACCTGTCGGGAGACGCGCTGCACCGGCGCGGGTATCGCACAAAGGGCGTGCAGGTCGCCGCCCCGCTCAAAGAGACGCTCGCCGCGGCGATCCTGCTCTTCGCCGGCTGGCCGGAGTCCGCCGCCGCTGCGGGTGCGCTCGTCGACCCGGCGTGCGGCTCGGGCACGCTTCTCATCGAAGGCGCACTCATCGCCGGTGATCGCGCGCCGGGCCTGTTGCGCGCGCGCTGGGGGTTCGACGGCTGGCTCGGGCACGACGACGAGCTGTGGAGCACCCTGCTCGACGAGGCCGATACCCGTGCCGAGGAGGGCCTGACGCGGATCCCGCCGATCCTCGGCGTCGACATCGACCCACGTGCCGTCGAGGTCGCGACTGCGTGCGTCGAGCACGCGGGACTTGCCGGCCGTATCGAAATACGTCAGGCCGACACCCGAGATGTGGAGCCGCCGGCTGAAGCGACCGGCGGTCTGCTCGTCGTCAACCCGCCGTACGGCGAGCGGCTCGGTGAGGGCGAGGACCTCGGTGTCTTCTACGAGTTGCTCGGCATCCGTGCGCGCGAGGCGTTCGGCGGCTACCGCTTCGCGATGATCTCCTCGGACGACGCGCTCGCCGACCGGGTCCGCCTGCCGCTGCGCGAGACGCACCGCGTCTACAACGGTCGCATCCCGACCTCGGTGCGCGTGTACGACGTGCCCGCCCTAAAGGTGCGCGCACCCGTCTCGGCCGACTCGATGTTCGCGAACCGGCTGCGCAAGAACGCGAA
>CAMTXY010000030.1:0-1357 GCA_947085795.1 uncultured Actinomycetes bacterium
AGCAGCGCCCCGAGGATCTCGAAGGCGAGTCCCCCCGCGATGTTCCGCACCCGCCACGCCGGAACGCCGTAGACCTGGAAGGGAACGACCCACACGGCGTAGCCCAGGGCGACACCGGACATGAGCCATACTGAGAGCCTGCGCGATGACGCGACATCCCATAGGCGGCGTGCCAGTCCGCCCAGGGTCAGCACGGACCCGCTCACCGGCTATCCGGCTCCAGGGATGTCTCGCGCGCGTCGAGAGACTCCACGATCCAGCCCTGGTCCCCTTTGGTGAGCTCGTACGTGCTTTCGTACGCTATCTCGCGGAACCCGCCTTTCGACGCGCCGGTTTCCGAGTCGAGCATGCGGTAGTCCCATATCTCGCGAGTCTGCGCTGTGGCCTTAGCGCCGCCTTCGGTCACGCGGACCTCGACGAATTCGAGGCTCCTCAAGCGAGACTCGATGGCCTCGCCTTCCTTGCGCAGGTACAGGACGTACATGAGAACTCTGTTCTGTTCCGCGTCAGACGCGACGTTGGCTAGCAGATCCGGTTGCGCCCGCGAGTACGCGGCCGGGAGCAGGTCGTTGTACTCCTCTACGACCGCCCGGATCTTGCCCTGCTCGGTGACGCCGCACGCGGCGAGCGATAGGAGCAAGAGCAGCGTCGGCACGACGGCCGTCAGGCGCCTGAGCCTCGAACCCATCTCAGCGCAACCCCATCCTGCGATACACGAACTCCTCCACCTGCTCGATCACCTCTGGCGACACCCGTGCGACCCGGTTGTAGGGGGATTTATCCTGTGCCACGAGAACGTCACCCCGCTCGAGAGACCCGGACTCCCCGGGTTCGATCACTACGACGATCCCCACCACCTCGGTGGTCTCGAGTATCGAGACCTTGTCGCTGTAATAGGACGCCGCCATGCTCCCGGTGCGCATGAGCGTGTCGATATCGACGCGAGGGATCTCTACCGACTCCACCGGCTCTGCGCTGCCGGCGGCGTCCCACACCATCTGGGCGCTTTTCGGCTGGTCTGAGTCGTGCGTGCTGATCCAGACCGTGCGATTGCGCTCGGCGAAGATCATCATCTGAGGCTGTGGCGCCGGCTCCCAGGGCGTCGCGCATGCCGAGAGGAGGAGAGACACTCCGACGAGGAGGGCTGCCGCAGGAGCGGACGTAAGATGAGGCCGCCCAGGCGACGGGTGCAAGTCGCGGAACAGAGAGATCACTCCCACGGGTAGTTGTATATGGCGTTGCCGGCCGACCTGCCGTCCGTGCCACTGTGGTCCGCACAGGACGACACGTCGTTGGCGGTTTCAATGGTGAAGCAAACAGAAGCTGTGCTCGCGGTCCCGAAGGTGTGTCCGTCCCA
>CAMTXY010000031.1:0-2930 GCA_947085795.1 uncultured Actinomycetes bacterium
CTCCGGTCCGTACCACGGCTTCGACGGTTTCAAGATCTTCGCCCGTGACATGGACATGACCGTGAACAGCCCCGTGTGGGGACTCGTGCGCGACGTGACCTCCATCGAATGCGCGGCGCCCGCCGAGCTTCAGGCCAGCTAGGAGGCCAGACATGGAAATCAAGGACCACAACGACCTGTTCGCGCAGCCTGAGTACCAGGCGCAGTTCGAGGCGAAGAAGGAGTTCGAGAACCCGGCCGCGCAGCCAGAGATCGACCGCGTCTCTGCGTGGACGCAGACGATGGACTACCAAGAGCTCAACTTCGCTCGAGAAGGCGTCGTCATCAACCCCTGTAAGGCGTGCCAGCCGCTGGGCGCCGTGCTGGCTGGACTGGGCTTCGAGAAGACGCTGCCGTTCGTGCAGGGCTCGCAGGGCTGCACATCGTACTTCCGCAGCCACCTCTCGCGCCACTTCAAAGAGCCGATCGCGACCGTCTCGAGCTCGATGACGGAGGATGCGGCCGTCTTCGGTGGCATGTCGAACATGAGCGAGGGCCTCGAGAACTGCAAAGCGCTCTACAACCCCGATATGATCGCCGTCTCAACCACGTGCATGGCCGAGGTCATCGGTGACGACCTGCGCGCTTACATCAAGAACTCGAAGGACGCGGGCGCCGTGCCGCATGACATGCCGGTGCCGTTCGCGCACACGCCGAGTTTCTCGGGCAGCCATCTCAACGGTTACGATGTGATGCTCAAGGGCATCCTCGAGGAACTCGCGAAGCCCGCCGAGAAGAACGGCAAAATCAACATCATCCCGGGCTTCGACGGTTACGCCGGCAACCTGCGTGAGATCAAGCGGCTGCTGACCGTGATGGGTGTCGACTTCACGATGTTGGCCGACTACAGCGATGTCGTGGACTCGGGCAACACCGGCCACTACGAGCTCTACCCGGCCGGCGGCACCACGCTCGCTGACGCGGCCGATGCGGTCAACGCCACCGCCTCGATCTCGCTGCAGCGCGCCGCGAGCGCGAAGACCGGCGAGCTCATCACCAAGCAGTGGCAGCAGGAGTTCGTCGCCGTGGGCGAGCCCATCGGCATCAACGCCACCGACGCGTTCCTCGCCGAGGTCAGCCGCATCACCGGGAAGTGCGTGCCGTCCTCGATCGAAGCGGAGCGCGCTCGCGCCGTCGACGCGATCGTGGACTCGCACCCGTATGTGCATGGCAAGCGTCTCGCGATCGTGGGCGACCCGGACGTGGTTCTCGGCCTGATCAGCTTTGCGCTCGAGATCGGCATGAGGCCGGTGCACGTGGTCGTCACCAACGGCGACAAGAAGTTCAAGAAGGCCGCCGAGGGTCTGCTCGCGTCATCGCCGTTCGGCGCCGAGGCGACCGTCCACAACAAGAAGGACATGTGGCACCTGCGCTCGCTCATGTTCACCAACCCGGTCGATCTGCTCATGGGCCCAAGCAACGCCAAGTTCCTGTGGAAGGACACCGGCACCACGTTCTTCCGCGTCGGCTTCCCGCTCTTCGACCGCCATCACATGCACAAGCGCACCATCCTGGGATACGAGGGCGCCACGAACCTGCTCACGGACATCGTGAACCTCATTCTCGACGAGATGGACCGCAAGGCGATCGCGACCGAGTCCCCGTCCTTCGACCTGGTTCGCTAGGCCGGGGCGGAACACGCCATGACCATATCCCTCGACAAGCTGCTCGCGGATGGCTGCAGCGCCGACGTCAAGCACAAACTGTGCAGGTCCCGCGGCGGAGAGAGCTGCGCCTTCGACGGTGCCGCAATCGTGCTGATGCCCATTGCCGACGCCGCGCACGTGGTCCACGGCCCGATCAACTGCGCCGGTAACGCGTGGGACGGCCGCGGCGTTCACTCCACCGCCGGCGACCTGCACCGCCGAGGGTTCACCACCGACATCACCGAGCTCGATATCGTCTACGGAGGCGAGAAGCGCCTCGAAGCCACGGTCCGAGAGGTCGTGGCTGCCGAGAAGCCCGCTGCGGTCTTCGTCTACGCCACGTGCGTGACTGGGCTCATCGGCGAGGACATCGACGCCGCGTGTAAGCGGCTTTCGGCCGAACTGTGGGTACCGGTGATCCCTGTCAGCGCTCCCGGGTTCGTGGGTCCGAAGAACCTCGGTAACCGCATCGCGGGCGAGGTGCTGGTCGAGCACGTGATCGGCACCGCCGAGCCGGTCTGCGCCACGCCGACCGACATCGTGCTTATCGGCGAGTACAACGTCGCGGGCGACCTCAACGCGGTCGAGCCGCTGCTGCAGGAGTGCGGTATCCGCGTGCTTTCGCACGTGACCGGCAACGCGGGGTTCGAGGAGATCCGCTACGCGCACCGGGCCAAAGCCGCCGCGGTGGTGTGCAGCCGGGCGCTCATCAACGTCGCCTCTGCGCTCTCGCGACGCTACGGCATGCCCAGCGTGGAGGTGTCGTTCTTCGGCGCCACGGAGACTGCGAAGTCGCTTCGCCTCATCGCCGAGGTACTGGAGTCGGTCTCGCCCGAGGCTGTGGGCGTTCGCGCTCGTGTCGAGGAGGTCATCGCTCGCCGGGAGGCCGCGCTGGCGGTCGCCCTGACAACGCACTCCGCCGCGCTCTGCGGCAAGAAGGCGGTGCTGTACTCGGGCGGAGTCAAGAGCTGGTCGATGGCGAGCGCACTGTTGGACCTGGGCGTGGAGATCCTCGCCGTGGGCACCAAGAAGTCCTCGCACGAGGACGAGGAGAAGGTGCGCGGCATCTTGGGTCCCGACGTCCGCCTCATCGAGGACATCTCGCCGGACGTCATCCGCCGACTCTTCGCCGAGGAGGGTGCCGACCTGCTCGTGGCCGGCGGCCGCAACCGCTACCTCGCCGCCAAAGAGGGCTGGCCCTTCATCGACGTGAATCAGGAGCGCGAGCACGCCTACGCGGGCTAC
>CAMTXY010000032.1:0-3296 GCA_947085795.1 uncultured Actinomycetes bacterium
GTCGCTGTCGAAGATCGCCGATACCACGAAACCCCGCGCGCGCAACCCGTCATAGGCCGCTATCGCCGAACCGAGGTGGCCCGCGCCGACGAGCGCCAGGCGATGCGTGTGATCGGAGCCGAGTATCCGCTGGATCTTGTCGATGAGCACCACGATCTCGTAGCCGACGCCTCGCTTGCCGAACGAGCCGAAATGCGTGAGATCCCTGCGGATCTGGGCCGGATTCACACCCGTGAGCTCACCGAGTCTCGCCGAGGACACCGTGTAACAGCCCTCTTGACGCAGCTGAATGAGCACGCTCAGATACGTGGGCAGCCGCTCGATCACGCCTTCGGGAATGTGGATTGCCTCGTGTGCGCTCACGTAAGTTCCTACGCCGGTACGGACGTGAATATCGTAACAATAGTTACAAAGATAGACAAGGGGGGGAAATCGCAGGAAAATCACGCGGGAAATCGCCTTTTCGCGGCTCTCAGCCCTCCTGACCGGTCCGGCGAAGGTGTGCGGTGATGTCGGCCCGGGTGACGATGCCTGCAAGATGTCCGTCACGCTTGACGATCAACGCGCCAGGTGCGTCCCGCGAGAACCGATCGAGCAGCCCGTCGGCCGGCCCGTCCGCATCGACGACGAGCGCGGCGAGGTCCGTGCGTGTGATGGCCTCGACACGGGTCGATGCCCACCGCGCGCGCGGGATCGCCTTCGCGGCGTCAAGGGTGACCAGGCCGATCACCTCGCCGCGCGACGCCACCGGATAACGCGTGTGCGGTCCTTCGACGAAATGGTCGAAGACGAGTCGCTCGACGGTGATGTCTCCCGGTACGACCATCACGTTGGGAGACGCGATCGATGAGACCGTCTGCCGATGGAGCGCATCGCGCATCGCCTGCTGCCGATAGGCGGAGTCGGCGAGCACCGAAATGAACCAGCCCACGAGACCGAGCCAGATCAGATCGAGGTTCCCTTGCAGCACCCCGAAGACTGCCAACGCCACGAGCGAGTAACCGATGAACTGCCCCATGGCGCTGGCCCACCGCGTCGCCCGCAGCTGGTCTCCGGTGATCTTCCACAGCGCGGCCCGCAGGACCCTGCCGCCGTCGAGGGGAAAACCAGGAAGCATGTTGAACAACGCGACCGACAGGTTGATGATAGCGAGATATTCGAACGGACCCCACCACACGTTCGACACGCCGGCGAAGTGCATGACCACGGCGCTCGCCGCGAACAGCGCCGAGAGCAGCACGCTGGCAAGAGGACCCGCGATCGCCATGACGAACTCGCGGCCCGGTGTCGCAGGCTCATCCCGCATCTGGGCGACGCCGCCGAACATGAACAGCGTCACCTTGTCGATCCGTATCCCCCCGGCACGGGCGACGAGCGAATGGCTTATCTCGTGGAACACTATCGAAACGAAGAACAGCAGCGCCGTGACGATTCCGCTCGCGACGTCGACGAACACCGGACGGTCCGGGAACGCCGAAGGGTAGTAGCTGAACGACAGCGACGTGGCGACAAGCACGAACACGACGAGCCACGTCACATTCACCTCGAGCGGAATGCCGAGGATCTTGCCCATGCGCAGAGATGGTGCACCGAACACGATGCCTCGCCCTCGGATGCGGTGCGCCGGAGGGTGCACCGCATCGTGTTCGCTATCAGAACCGGGCACCCTCGAGCGCTCGAGCACACACACAGTCCCGAGCGTCCGGAAGTTGCGGGATCATGTGGTACAGGAGCTCTTTGACCTTGGCGTTGTTTTCGAGGAACACGCGGACGACCTCTTCGTTGGTGACCGGTTCGACCCCTTCGGTGCCGACGTCGTGGTCGGTGATCAGCGAGATGTTGCAGTAGCAGATCTCGAGTTCCCTCGCCAGATAACACTCGGGATACTGCGTCATGTTGATGACCTCCAAGCCCTGGGAGGCGAACCAACGCGACTCCGAACGGGTCGAGAAACGCGGACCCTGAATCACGACGACCGTGCCGGTGGGATGCGCGGTCACGCCGACCTCGCCTGCCGCACGTATGGCGACCTCGCGCATCGTCGGGCAGTACGGGTCCGCCGCCGAGACGTGCGTGGTGGTCGGACCGTCGTAGAACGTGTCCTTGCGGCCCCAGGTACGGTCCACGAACTGATCGCAGATGACGAAGTGGCCGGGCTCGATCTCGGATTGCAGCGAGCCGCACGCATTGGGGCCGATGATGCGCGAAACGCCGATTTCCTTCATCGCCCACAGGTTCGCACGATAGTTGATCGTATGCGGCGGCAGCTGGTGGTTCCTGCCATGACGCGGAAGGAACGCGACCTTACGTCCACCGATCTCGCCGTGCATCACCGGAGACGACGGGGCGCCGAACGGCGTGTCGACTTTGAACTCCTGTGAATCCTCGAGCAGTTCGTAGAAGCCGCTGCCTCCGAAAACGCCGATCTCAGCCTGGGGGTAGTGCATGCTCACGCTCCTTCACACGCCGACATCAAGCCGGGCGAGGACCCGGCCCGTCGATTGTAGTTCATTCCCCATCCACGGAGTCTCGCGTCCAGGGACGCGGGGCTGTCACGCGCTCGCTCTCCTGTCGGTCGCACATGCCTCGCCGGACTCGCGCGCCCCATGATCGGCATGCATGGGGACGTGCAGCGGCCGGCGGAACCGGTTCCGGGCATCGACAACTAGACGAACGTGCTGTCGGCTCTCGCGCCCTCGGCGAGCTACTGCGCCTTCATTGCCAGCCGCCTTCTCGAATCGAATCTCTGACCCGATTCTACGACACGGCTCTGGCAACGGATCAGCGGCCCCGCCGGACGCGCGCGACCGTGCCGGGCTCGATGCCGTAGCGCTCCGCCGCGCTTCCCGTCCGCACCGCGAGCGTGAGCCAGCCTGACGAGTCCACGAGAACCACCGGGTCACCCATCGACACGTCGGAGAATGTGGAGCCGAAGAACGCGTCGATCGAAAGATGCCCGAAACCGAGCTCGAGACGATCGATGACGAGGTCGTTCGCGGCGAGGTCGTCGGCGGTCACTCCGATGCGGACCGAGCCGAACCGGTCGATGTCGACGACCTCGGCGGTGAGCACGCCTCCTTCGAGCCGGCTCGGAGCAAACGGTGCTGCGACGAGCGATTCGGGATCCACCGCCCTGCCGAGCGACTCGGGCTCCACACCGCATGCGAGCGCGGCGGCGGCGGGGGCGAGGACGTCACGCGCGAAAAACGTCGCCAGCGGCGGACGGTAGTCGATCTTGGCGGGGTCCAGCGCGAACACCTTGCGGACGCCACCGCCTCTCCAGGCCGCTGGCAGGA